>JBJKPT010000577.1:0-2358 GCA_046706045.1 Desulfobacterales bacterium | reverse complement strand
ATCTTCCTCGCCGCCAATCAGAACGGCACCACCGTGGCGCAGCAGTTGCTCGACGCCGGGGTGCAGATCGGCTGGAACACCCGCATCGTGCCCTTCGGTCCGGACATCTCTTCGGCCATCTTCGCCCTCGGGTTCGCCAACCGTGCGGCCATGGCCTTCGGCGGCGTCCAACCGGGCGATTACCGGAAAATGCTCCTCTACAACAAGGACCGGATCTTCGCCTTCGTCAACGCCCTGGGCGACGTCAACGCCGAATGGGCCGCCGCGGCCGCCGGCTGCGTCAACTGGGGGTTCCCGACCCTCGCGGACACCGACATTCCGGAAATTTTGCCGACGGGCATCTGCACCTACGAACACGTGGTCGCCAACGTCCCCCACGCGGAAATGGTCCAGAAGTCGGTGGAAGTCCGTGGGTTGAAAACCATCGTCTCGGATATCGACATCCCCTGCGCCTTCGGCCCGGCCTATGAAGGGGAGCGGGTGCGCGGGGCCGATCTCTACGCCCAGATGGGCGGCGGCAAGACCCAGGCCACCGAACTGGTCAAGATGGCCGAGATGGGCGAGATCGAAGATGGGAAGGTCATCGTGAAAGGAAAGGACATCGGGGACCTCAAGGCGGGCGACACCCTGCCGCTCGGCATTTTCATCCAGGTCGCCGGCCGTGAAATGCAAACGGACTTCGAACCGATCCTCGAACGCCAGATCCACCACCTGATCAACTACATTCAGGGCGTGATGCACATCGGCCAGCGCGACATCGCCTGGGTCCGGGTGAGCAACGCCGCGGTGGAAAAAGGCTTCACCCTGAAGGACATCGGGGTCGTCCTCCACGCCAAGTTCCATCAGGACTTCGGCAAGATTCTCGACAAGGTCCAGGTGACCCTCTACACCGAAAAGGACAAGGTCGCCGAGCTCACCAAGAAGGCCCGGGCCGAGTACAAGTTCCGCGACGAGCGCGTCGAGAAGATGACCGACGAGGACGTCGAGATCTTCTACTCCTGCACCCTGTGCCAGAGCTTCGCCCCGACCCACGTTTGCTCGGTCAGCCCAGAGCGGACCGGACTCTGCGGCGCCTACAACTGGATGGACTGCAAGGCCTCTTACGAAATCAACCCCACCGGGCCGAACCAGCCGATTGAAAAAGGCGAATGCCTGGATCCGGTGCTCGGCCAGTTCAAGGGGGTGAACGAGTTCGTGGCCAAGGCCTCCCGCGGGGCCATCACCCGCTACAACTTTTACTCCATGGTGCACGAACCGATGACCACCTGCGGTTGCTGCGAATGCATCGCCGCGATGCTGCCGAGCTGCAACGGGGTGATGACCGTCAACCGCGACTACACCGGAGAAACCCCCTGCGGCATGAAGTTCACCACCCTGGCCGGTGTCATGGGCGGCGGAGCCTCGTCTCCGGGGTTCGTCGGCCATTCCAAGTACAACATCACCCAGAGAAAGTTCATCCTCGGCGATGGCGGCCTTTTGCGGATGGTATGGATGCCCAAAAGCCTCAAGGATGAAATTCGGGAACGTCTGATCAAACGCGGCGAAGAGCTCGGGTGCCCGAACCTCGTCGACATGATCGCCGACGAAACCGTCGGCCTCACCGAGGAAGAGATCCTGCCCTTCCTCCAGGAAAAGGGCCACCCGGCGCTCACCATGCCGCCGATCATTGGCTGATAAGGCGAACAACGGGCCGCCGGCTTTCGGCGCCGGCGGCCCGTTTTCGCACGGCACCCTTCCCGTTTGCGAAAAACCGCGGATTACATCCGAAACAAGGAGACGATAATGGCATTAACCGGTATTCAGATTTTCAAGCTTTTGCCGAAAACCAACTGCAAGGAATGCGGGGTCCCTACCTGCCTTGCGTTCGCCATGAACCTGGCCTCCGGCAAAGCGGAACTCGACAGCTGCCCCTACGTGTCCGAGGAAGCCCGGGCACAACTGGCCGAAGCGTCCGCACCGCCCATCCGCCCGGTGGTGGTCGGCAAAGGGGTCCGCAAGGCGACCACCGGAGGAGAAACCGTCCAGTACCGCCACGAGAAAACCTTCTTCAACCCGACGCTTCTCGGCGCGGTCGTGCCCTCGGACATCGCCGCCGATGCCCTGACCGAAAAACTCAAGGCCTGGAACGCCTTTCAGTTCGAACGGGTGGGCTTAAACCTGCGGCCCGAACTGGTCGGCGTGAGAGACGTGAACGGCGATGCCGCGGCCTTTGCCGCCGTCGCGAAACAGGTTGCCGAGACCTCGGAATTCAACGTCGTGCTCATGAGCGAAAACGCGGCGGTGATGAAGGCCGGGGTTGCGGCCGCCGGATTCAAACGCCCGCTGATCTACGGCGCCACCGCGGCAAACCTCGACGAC
>JBJKPT010000576.1:0-3179 GCA_046706045.1 Desulfobacterales bacterium | reverse complement strand
ACGGTAATCGTCCCCAAATCATGCGGGAAGAAACATTCCAACGGTTAACCCGCCTGCATAGTCAACCGAATCGATACTTTTTCGGCAAAAATCTGGTCTTGAAAGCGAAGAAGAGGATGAAAGAGTTAAAGCATTCCCCTTCAATAAAGGACCAACCCGGTGTGCCGTCCGAAGTGGATCTGTTCCTGCATGTTCTGAAACAACATACCGATCTGCTTGAACATTTGCCCATTGTTGTTCTTGAATTAAGCGGCAAGGATCAAACCGATGAGTTTATCAGCACATTAAAACAACAAGCGGCCCGTTCAGAACATCCGGACTATGTCCGGCGGATGAACATCATCGATGTGATGCAATGTCTGCGAACCGAGCATTATTATGTTCTTGATGACCACCTGAATGTTTCGGGGCACAAAGTCGTGGCGGATGTGATTTGCAATGTGCTAAAATCACAGGGGATAATTTAGCAAAACCTAAGTCGATCATAATGGTGGAGAGAAGAATCAAACACCCGCCTTCTCGCTTTGCAGGTGGGATTGCGTTTTTTCTCTTGAACTTTTTCCGCCCGTCTTTTCATTTGGGGGACATCTCCGTTGGATTGGCCCCGGTCATGAGGCGCGGTGGAGGAGCACCACGGCCGCCCACCAACGGATGCCGCTTGGCTCCAGGGGTCGGGATCGCCGGGCAGGGATGACGGGAATGACGGCAAAAACGGAAATCCTCTACGGGTATCACCCGGTGGCGGAGGCCATCGCGGCCGGCCGGCGCCGCATCGAGACCTTGTTTCTGGCCGAGGGGAAACGCTCGGAGCGGGCCGCCCGGCTGGCGGAAGCCACACGGTCCCGCGGGGTGTTGCTCCGAACGGTGCCCGAAGAAGAGCTTTCCCGGATGACCGGAGTCTCCGACCATCAGGGGATCGCCCTTTCGGTCTCGCCGTTTCCCTTGACGCCTTTCGAGGATTTTTGCAGCCAGCGGGCGACCGCCGTTTCCGACGCCCTGGTGCTGTTTCTCGATCAGGTGACGGACCCCCACAACCTCGGCGCCGTGATCCGCACGGCCCTGTGCACCGGTGTTGCCGGCATCCTTTGCCCCAGGGACCGGTCCGCGCCGCCCAACCCGACGGCCGCCAAGGCATCGGCCGGGGCCCTGGAGCACGTTTGTCTTTCCCAGGTCACCAACGCGGTTACCGCCATCTCGCGGCTGAAGGCGGCGGGGTTCTGGGTCTGCGGCCTCGACCCGGAGGCCCCGGAGGTCCTCTACCAGGCCGATCTGACCGGTCCCCTGGTGCTGGTCATCGGCAGCGAGCAAAAGGGGATCCGGCCCCTGGTGCGCCGCCATTGTGATTTTCGGATATCCATCCCCCAGGCGGAAGGCTTCAATTCACTCAATGCCAGCGTTGCCAGCGCCGTGGTGCTGTATGAGATTTATCGTCAGCGACATTACCGGCAATCGATTGGTACGCAGCGGAAAAGGACGGAAACGCAATGAGCCCAAAATCCAAAATCACCCGTAACGGCAGGGGCGCACTGGTGGTCCCGGACCGGCCGGTCGTCTGTTTCATCGAGGGCGACGGCATCGGCCCCGACATCTGGCGGGCCGCCCGCAGGGTTCTGGACGCGGCGGTGGGCGCGGCCTTCGGTACGGCCCGCGCCATCGAGTGGCTGGAAGTCCCCGTGGGCGAAAAATCTTATGCCGACACCGGCCAGTGGATCTCGGAGGCGGCCTTATCGACCATCGAGGCGCACGTGGTGGCCATCAAGGGGCCGCTGACCACCCCGGTCGGCAAGGGCATGCGAAGCCTCAACGTGACGATCCGGCAGCGGCTCGACCTCTATGCCTGCGTCCGGCCCGTGCGCTACATCGATCCGGTCCCGAGCCCGATGAAGCATCCGGAAAAGATCAACATGGTGGTCTTCCGGGAGAACACCGAAGACCTCTACGCCGGCATCGAATGGCAGTCCGGAAGCGCCGAGGCCGAGCAGGTGGCGGACTTTCTCACGGAGACCATGGGGGTGAGCCTTCCCGAGGCCCCGGGCATCGGCATCAAGCCGATGAGCGAGAAGAACAGCCGGCGGCTGGTGGCGAGCGCCATCCGTTACGCCCTGGATAACGGGTTTCCCTCGGTGACCCTGATGCACAAGGGCAACATCATGAAATTCACCGAAGGCGCGTTCCGGCAGTGGGGCTACAAGGAAGCCGCCGAGCATTTCGGGGAGAGCACCATCACCGAGGCCGACCTCTGGGATCGTTACGAAGGCCGGGTGCCGGCGGGAAAGATCGTCATCAAGGACCGCATCGCCGACATGCTTTTTCAGCAGGTCCTGCTGCGGCCGGAGGAGTTCGGCGTCATCGCGACCCCCAACCTGAACGGCGACTACCTCTCCGACGCCCTGGCGGCCCAGGTCGGCGGGCTGGGCATGGCGCCGGGTGCCAACATCGGCGATCGCTGCGCCGTGTTCGAAGCCACCCACGGCACCGCGCCGAAGTACGCGGGCCTCGACAAGGTGAATCCCGGCTCTCTCATTATTTCCGGGGCCTTGATGCTCTATTACATGGGCTGGCGGGAGGCCGCCGACGCGGGGCGCGCGGCCCTCCGCCAGACCATCGCCGCCGGGACCGTCACCTACGACCTGGCCCGGCAGATCGACGGGGCCACGGAAGTCAAGTGTTCGGCCTTTGCCGATGCCATGATCGCGCGCATGGGAAAAGGGGGGGGCCGCGGGTGACCGGAAACCGCTCTCCGCGGATGTTTGATGCCGGCAGGCGCCTGGCCAAAGGCGCCGTCGACGCCCTGTTTCCGCGTCGATGCGCGGCCTGCCGGGTGTTTCTGCCGGTTCCGGGGAAGCAAAACCCGGAAAATTCCCCGGACGCCGTGACCGCCCTTGTCTCAACGGTTCTCTGCCGCGAATGCGCGGCGCGGCTGGCGCCGGTTGACGGCCCGCGTTGCAGCCGGTGCGGCAAACCCTTTGCCGGACCGGACCAGCCGGATCATTGGTGCGGCGATTGTCTCCGCCATCCCCCGGCGTTTGCCACGGCCCGTGCCTTCGGGATCTACGACGGCCCCCTGATGGCCCTGGTCCGGCGGCTCAAGTTCGACCGGCGCCTCGAATTGGCCGAACCCGTGGGCCGCCTGCTCCATTTCGCCCGTGAGCGGGCCTGGCCCGGGGTGAGCTTCGACC
>JBJKPT010000575.1:0-1858 GCA_046706045.1 Desulfobacterales bacterium | reverse complement strand
CATCGCCAACGCATCACCGGCGGCCGGCGCCAAGCCGATCCTTTTGGTCGCCCTGGGCGGCAACGCCCTGATCCGCAAGGGGGAGGAAGGAACGGCCGCCCAGCAGTTTGAAAACCTCCGGGTGCCGATTCGGCAGATCGCCCGGCTGTCCGAACGCTTCCGCATCATCATCACCCATGGCAACGGGCCCCAGGTCGGCAACCTCATGCTCCAGCAGGAATGCTGCCGCCAGGTACCCCATTTGCCCTTGGAGATCCTCGTGGCCCAGACCCAGGGACAGATCGGTTACATGATCGAGTCGACCCTGGACGGGGCCTTGATGGACATGGGGATCAACACCAAGCCCCTGGTGAGCCTCATCAGCTACGTGGTGGTGGACAAAAACGACCCGGCGTTTGCCGATCCGAGCAAGCCGGTCGGACCGGTGTTTTCCGAAGCGGAAATCGATCGACTGCCGTACCCCACCCGGAAAACGGCCAAGGGATACCGGCGGGTCGTGGTGTCGCCCAAGCCGGTGACCATCGTTGAAAAGCGGGAGATCCGCCGCCTGATCGCCATGGATTTCATCGTCATCTGTTGCGGCGGGGGCGGCATCCCGGTCATCCGCGAGGGCCGTGCTTTTTCCGGCGTGGACGCCGTGATCGACAAAGACCTTGCCAGTGCACGGCTGGCCGAAGAAGTGGGCGTGGACATTTTCGTCATCGCGACGGACACCCCGGGGGTTGCCGTCGGTTTTGGAACGCCCCGGGAGCGGTTTCTGAGACATTTGACCACGGATGACGCCGCCCGTTACCTCCTGGAAGGGCAGTTTGCCGCCGGCTCCATGGGGCCGAAGGTCGAGGCGGCGATGCAGTTTTCGGCCAACCCGGGCCGGCGGGCCGTCATCACCGACATCGAGCACATCGTGGGAGCCGTCGAGGGAACGGCGGGAACCGAATTTGAACCATCCATGGAATGAATCCAAGAAGGGGAGGGAGCGTGCGATGGGTGCCTTTACGCTAAAACACGTGGTGGAAGCCGGTCAGTTTGACCGGGAGTTGATCGATACCGTCTTTCGAACGGCCGACGACATGAAGGCCTGTGTCCTGAGCGGCCGGCCGTGCCCGCAACTGCTGCAAGGCAAAATCATGGCATCGCTTTTTTATGAGCCCTCCACGCGCACGCGGTTTTCCTTCGAGTCGGCCATGCTGCGGCTGGGGGGTGCGATCATCGCCACGGAAAATGCGCGGGAATTTTCCAGCGCGGCCAAGGGTGAAAGCCTCCGCGATTCCACGATCATCATGAACGGCTATGCCGACATCATCGTCATGCGCCACAACGAAGCCGCCAGCGCCCTGAAGGCCGCCGAGATTTCCCGCGTTCCGATCATCAACGCCGGCGACGGGGCCGGGCAGCATCCGACCCAGGCCCTGCTGGATCTCTACACCATCAAGGATCATTTCAAGGAGGTCGCGGGGCTTAAGATCGCCATGGTGGGGGATTTGAAATACGGCCGGACCGTGCGCTCCCTGGCCTATCTTCTGGCCAAGTACGACGGCATCTCGATCTATTTCGTTTCGCCCAAGGTGTGCCGGATGGAAGGCGACATCAAGGCCTACCTCGACCGGCACCAGACGCCATGGGTCGAGGAGACCGATCTGGAAGCCATCCTTCCCCGGGTCGATTGCGTGTACATGACCCGCATCCAGAAGGAGCGGTTCATCGTGCCCGAGGAATACGCCGAGGCCGTGGGGCAGTACATCCTGACCCCGGAAAAGGTCGATCTCATGAAAAAGGACGCGATCATCATGCACCCCCTGCCGCGGCTCAAGGAAATCGCCGAAGCCGTGGACCGCGACCCCCGGGCCAAGTACTTTGA
>JBJKPT010000574.1:0-3697 GCA_046706045.1 Desulfobacterales bacterium | reverse complement strand
CCGACGATGTCGCTGGTGGGGGCCTTTCCGCGAATGCCGCCGTAATGCTCGTGGCAGTTGATGCCCAGCGGCCAGCTGCGCCAGGCGGCCACCTTGTCCCCGCCGGGCGCCGCGGCCTCCTGCCGCGCGATCCAGAGGATATCGTCTTTACGGGCAAGACCCTTTCGCAGCTTGATGGTGTGGGTATCGATTTCGCGGTAGTCTTTTTGCCCCTTGTCGACGTCATCCTCCGTGCCGACCGAAAGCGGCGTTCCGTTCAGATAGACCGTCAGCTCGTTGCTGCCGACCACGTACCGGTACGTGGTGTCCGTGAGATCGTCGGGCCTCGCCGTGCTGAAGGCGGCACCGAAATCGAAATCCACGTCGCCGTCGTTTCCCACCTTCATTCGCGCCAGCCAGTGGCTGAAGATGGGGTTGCCGCCGTTTTCGACCGGGTTGTCGTGCACGCCCCGCTTGATCCGCGTGGCGGCCTTGCGGAAGAAGGTGCGCGACTCGGGGGTTCCGTCCGCGCTGAAAAGGCCGGCGGGAAAGACCTCGCCGACCTCCAGGTCGAATACCGCGGGCCCCACCGCCTCGGGTTCGAACAGGCCCAGCTTCTCCTTGTCGGTGTTGTTGTCGGCGACACGGCTGGTCAGGCGCCCCTCGATCTCGAGCGGCAGTTCCGGCCGCGTGTAGATGTTCGAATCGATCTCGTATTTGGTCTGGCCCGCCCCGCCCGGCGGGTTGTCGTTGTCTGCCATGTACGGATCCGCGACCTTGGCGGGCCTGCCGCGGGCGACGATGTCGACCCGGCCCGCGGAGCCGATGGTGACCCGGACCTGGGTGGCGCCGGCCTCGGTGGCGGCGATCCCCGCGCCGTCGAGGTAGGCCGAGATGACGCCTTCGCCGACCGGGTAGTTGGGGACGTTCAACGTGTGGGTTCCGGCCGCCCCGGGGTTGAACACCCGATGGAAGCCCCTGAAGCGGCCCGCATCCAGCGACTCGCCGATGATCGTGTGGCGCACGGTGGGCAGGAGCAGCCGGCCCTCGCCGTCGCGCTCCGCCACGCCGCCTTCGCCCGTCGCCCATCCGGGAGCGAGCGTCGGCTCGGTGGAGCGCGGCATGCGGCCGAGCGCGGCATAGATCCCCTTTTCCGTCCGCGGCGCCACCGCCAGATACTTGTCCAGGGCGGTTTTCGCGGTACCGCCGATCCCCGCCTGCAGGCGCACCCAGATGCTCTGGAATTTCACCTCGAAGGGGCGCTCGACGCAGGCGGTCTTCCCGCGCCCTTTGCCGAGGGGGTCTTCGACGGATTCGTCGTCCGGGCCGGCGGCGATCCGCAACCGGTAGGGGCTGAACTCAGGGCTCAGGTACTTCGCGCTCAACGTGCCGGCGTTGGCCTTTCCGTCCCAGGCGTTCCAGGTCTTGTCGCCGAGCGCCGGGGTGAAGGTCTCCGTGTAGAGCGGCTTGCCGGACGGGTATTTCTCTCCCCAGATTTCGATCCGGCCCTTGGCGGGCGCAGCGCCCTCGACCTTGAACTTGAGTTCGAGTCGCTCCTGCTTCGGTACGAACGCGGCATCGAGGGAGGCAATCGTCAGTTTGGTGCCCTTGACCTTGAGCTTGTTTGTGGACGCCACGCGTTTCACCACGCCGGCATGACCGTTGGCCGCGGACGGCTTGTCCCGAAGGAGCGCCCAGAACGCGTACTCCACTTCGCCGGCGTCGGGCGACATGGGAGCGATCCATGTCGCCTTGTGGCCGTCATCGGCATCGAGCACGTCCAGCAGTCGCTTGGCGGGGTCGCGGATCTCGAAGTGAACGCTCTGGCTGGAGCCGAGTCCCTCGCAGGCGGCGCTCAGCCCGACGGTGTCGCCGCCGCCGGCGGCGGTCTTCGACCACACCGGGTCCTCCACCTTGGGTGCCGGCTTGACGCTGATCTTCACGGTCATGGAAATTCCGCCTAGTTGGAGAATACCGGGGCGTTGAGATCGACCATCAGAACGGGGGTGCGCACGCTGTGCCTGCCGATGACGACCTTGGCCACGAACGCCGTCGCGTTCTCCGGCAGCCTCTTGTCGGCCCACGCGATGGCGTATTGCTTATCCAGCTTTCCGTCCCGGATCGTGAGATCGGTGAGCTTGTCCACCTCCGCATCCCCGTTTTGCGCCAGGATGCTTACCTCCGCTGCGGTGCCGTCGGGCACGAACCTGCAGATAACGGAAAGCCCGACCTTTTCGCCGTGCCAACACCGGGCCCTGGACCAGTTCGCCTGGATTTCGGCCGGTAGCACGGCCGTCACCTCACTGTTGAGCTCGCCCAGAATTTCCGTCATCGCTCCGCTATGCTCCCATCACGAAGGTTTTTTCTTCGATGTCGTCCCCGGACACGGAGGCCCGCCCGCCGGACTGCCGCGGCAGATCGATTCCGGAGAGCGAAACGCCCCAGGGCACCGGGGCCTCGGCTTTGCCGCCGGACGACGTGACATCGGACCGGCTCCCGTCCGAGAATCGCAGCACGACCGTCGTGTCCAGCGCGGTCCCCTTGTCGTCGCTGACCTCGATGCCCGCTTTCTGCTTGACCTCCATGGGCTTGCTGAGCAGCGTGGCGGTGCCCACCGAGACCCGGAACATCACGTACGCGTGCTCGAGCTTGTCGAGTTGGCCGGCTTCCGGTGTCCACTCCGCCTTCAGCGTGGCGCCGTCATCGTCGATACGCCCATTCAAGGAATGCAGGACGGTGGAAGGATCCCGCGCGTCGACGATTTCGAATCGCCCGTCCGTGCCGGATTCGAAGCCGTATACGAGGGCGGAGAGCTCGCAGGGTTCCCCGATTTTCACGGTCTCTCCACACCAGGACGGTTCCCGGATCAATTTGAGTGATAGCTTGTAGCTGCCATGGGGAATGTATTCCTCGAACACCTCTCCGTTGGTAAGGTCACCTTCGCTGAGCTTTTCCCAGTCGTCGGCTTCGGGTTTTCGCAGGTTGAGCGCATAGCCCATTCCCTCGGCCCGGGTGCCGCCGGTTTCTCCCTTGTCGTCGTAGGTGATGATGAATTTGATGGTGTTCTTGAAAGGAACCTTGAACAGGTAGATCTCTGTGTCCGCGACGTCGATGGATTTTACCTGGCTCGCGGGCGGCGTCCGCAAATCGTAAAATTTGCCGATCCGGGCGTTAAAGGTGATCGAAGCGGTGTAGTCGCCCGGGTCTAGACCGGTGAACTGGGCCCGGCCCCCGCCCCTGGTCTCGGTATCGTCCACGGGCGTCGGGCCGGAGAGACTCACGTCCACCTGCACGATCCCGGTTTCGGAACCGTAGCTCTCCTTCGTCGTGACGACATTGACCACCGCGGAGCCTTTTGCCTCGCCACGACATTCTGAGACCGGTTCGTGGACATTGCCTCCCCCGGATCGTTGCCCCCGGTTCTCTCGGCGTTTTTTGCTGCCTCGGGACATCCACCCATCCTTGCAAAGTCGCCGCGGATCAGGCTTCCGCCGCGTTGTCGAACCGGGCGTCCAGGAGCCGGACCTTGGCGTTGCCCGACATGCTCGCGTCCTCCAGGATCTCCCGGGCCCAGGTGAATTCCGGCTTCAGCTCGAAATCGGTTCCGACTTCGATCATCAGAAAAATCAGCGCCGCGACATCGTCCTCCGCCCCGATGCCGTACCTCCGCGCCTAGCGCACGCCGTGCCGCATCAGGTTCAAAACGCCTTCCCTGCCT
>JBJKPT010000573.1:0-2975 GCA_046706045.1 Desulfobacterales bacterium | reverse complement strand
CTGCGTTGGCCGTTCGATCGGAATCCTCGAAATAGCCCACGCTATTCCTCCGGTTCCAATCGTCCGGCCGCCTTGACCTCACGCAAAATTGCCGATCCTGGGATGGACACTAAGCAATGCCGGGGGGAGGGATCCGCGTGCACACGGGCGCTGCCGTGCGCAACAGACGGCGGGCCTGCCGCGTCCATCCCCGGCGCGGCCCGGCGATTCGGCGCCTCCGGGTCCTCGACGCCGGGATGGGTCCTTGACGGCGGGGTGGAAACCGCCTATAGCTTGTTGACGTTAACGTTAACAAGAGATTCCTCCGATGCCCGACCGCGACGCCCCCTTGAGTTACACCATCTCCCAATTGGCGGAAGCCTTTGAGGTCAGCACGCGCACGATCCGCTTCTACGAGGAAAAGGGGCTCCTTTCGCCGTCGCGCTCCGCCGGCAACCAGCGCATCTACAGCAAGCGCGACCGCGCCCGGTTGAAACTCATCCTGCGCGGCAAGCGGTTCGGATACCCCCTGGACGACATCGCCGCCATGATCGGCATGGCGGACGTGGACCTGAACGAAGCCGATCAGATCCGAAACGCCCTCACCTACGGGGACCGCAAGCTCCGGGAAATCCAGTCGCAAATCGAGCAGCTGCAGGTGCTCGATCAGGACCTGCGGGCCGTCCGGGAAAAACTGCTCCGGCGCCTGGAAGAAATCGAGGGTGCCCCGTGAACATCGTCCGCCTCCGTGACTTCGGCCCGGTGACGGCCCTGGAGCTGGGTTTCGGGCCCATCGGAGCGCCCTGGATGACGGTGCACATGTACCGCATCGGGGACCTTCTCATCGATACGGGCCAGCGCCACATGCAGGCCGCGGTCATGGCCCATCTGGCCGACCGGCCGCCGGCCGCGGTCGCCCTCACCCACCACCATGAAGACCACAGCGGCAACGCCGCCGCCATCTCCCGGCGATTCGGGGTGCCGATTTATTTGAATCCCCTGGATGCCGGGAAGCTCGCGCACGGCTATCGCATCCGTTTCTACCAGCACTACGTGTGGGGCGCTGCGGAGCCCACGGCCACCCGGGCCATGCCCGAGACGCTCGATGGCGGCCGATACCGGCTGAACGCCATCCACACGCCCGGGCACAGCCGGGACCACACGGTGTTCTTCGAGGCCGGAAACGGATGGCTTTTTTCCGGAGACCTCTACCTGGGCGATCGCATCAAGTATTTTCGGGCCGACGAATCCTTTGCCGACCAGATCCTGTCCCTGCGCCGGGTGCTCACGCTCGACTTCGACGCCCTGTTTTGCGCCCATCGGCCGGTCGCCTCCGGCGGCAAGGCCCGATTGCGAAAAAAACTGGAATTTCTCGAGGAATGCCGGCACCGGGTGCGCGAACTGCTGGCCGCCGGCTGTCCTGCCAAGGAAATCCGCCGCCGGCTCGACCCGGGAGATGACCGCCGGGTCCGATGGATCACCTACGGGAACGTGAGTTTCGCCCACCTGGTGCGCGCCATTCTCCGCGACGAACCCCTGGCGGCCGGCACCGACCGGACATCCGCGTAAATCAAAACAGGCATGATTTCAGGATATTCGGATCCCGCACCCGATGGAACGTGCGGATTTTGGTCTGAGACAAGGCCGCAGGCGTAGCGTGAGCTACGTCGAGGATCGAAAAATCCCGAGAACGCAGTATCAGGGCAAAATATGCACTTTCCGGCTATTTGATTCCCCGGGCCTTCTTGATCGCGTCATACGCCTCCTGAATCTCACGGAACTTATCCGAGGCAAACTGAATGAACTCATCGGGAAGCCCCTTTCCGGCGATCTTGTCCGGGTGAAACTCGGATACCTTCTTGCGGTACTGGCGCTTGATCACCTCGTCGGGGTCGGTGGGCCGGCAGTCGAGGATGGCGTAATCCTTTTCCGTGTCGCTCACGTAGCGCGACCGGATCTGGCCGTACTGGGTTTCGGAAAATTGGAAGATTCGGGCCGCGGACAGGATCAGGCGTTCTTCATTCGCGCCCAGGGAGCCGTCGGCCATGGCCACCCGGAGCAGGATGTCGATCATCATGTCCAGAAGCTGGGGTTGCCCCCGGAAATGGACGTAAAACTGGGTGGCGAAATCCTCGAAACGCTGGGGGGACTGAACCGCCGCGTGAAAGATGTTCATTGCCACCCGCCGGCTTTCCGGGTCGAGGCTCAGATCGTAGAGCATGAATTTTTCAATGGAGGCAATTTCCTCGGGGGTCACCCGGCCGTCGGCCCGGGCCAGCTTGGCCAGCATGCTGAACGTGGCCACAAAGAACGTGAACTGGGCGTTTTCACCGGTGGACAAGCGTCCCATGGGGCGGCCGTCCGAGAGGTACTGGTGCTCGCTGACGTCAAAGGCATGCCCAAAGGCGGCGCCGGCAATGGCGCCCAGCGGTCCGCCCAGGGCAAACCCGATGGTGCCGCCGACGATTTTTCCGAGAATGCTCATGAACGAATTTCCTTTCCTGAGCGGCTACAGGGCCTGATCCGGGTTGTCGCGATCCCACACAATCTGGGCGTTGATCTCGTGAAGAACGAAATACCGTTTCAGGGCCGAGGCGATCTCTTCCGGGGTGGGTCGCGTTCCGGAGACTTCCGTGACAAAGCGTTCGAGCCGTTCGAGGGCCGCCTTCAGGCCGGGGGTTATTTCCATGCTATGATCCTGTCGCATCTTCGATGGCACCTGGTTTCCGCATCGCCGGAGGGCGGTACGGCCGGAAACCGGCGTGGGGCAATCCTTACGTGAAACGAGGTCAGGGCAACCCGAGGGTCAGACCCACCGGGCAGTGGTCGGAACCGAAGATGTCGTTGTCGATGAAGGCACCGGTCACCAGGCCGGAATCGATCATGCTTCGGCTGACGAAAAAGTAATCGATGCGCCACCCCGTGTTCCGTGACCGGGAATTGAAGCGGTAGGTCCACCAGGAATATTTGACCGTGTCCGGGGAAAAATGCCGAAA
>JBJKPT010000572.1:0-7295 GCA_046706045.1 Desulfobacterales bacterium | reverse complement strand
AAGCCGCCCTCCTGGATGGCCCTGAGCTTTTTCCGGCTCAAATTCCTGCCGGAGAGCAGGGTGCGCAGCGTTGCGTGTTTTTCCGACGGAAGCATCAGGGGATTCGGTATTTCATTGAGGGCCACGGCGATGGAACACCTGCGGGTGCAGTCTCCGCAATGCACGCAGGCATCCAGTTCAATGGCCTGCAGGGTGGCCGCGTTGGCGGGGTCGGATCGGGCATCGGCCATCACCCGTTTGGTAAGGAGAAAAATCGGTGTTGAAAACATGTGGAAGAATTTGCTGAACGGGAGATATGCGAGCCCCAAAAAACATACCAGGAAGTGAAAATACAGGAACCCCGCATGCACGCCGGCCCGATCCATGGAAGCGGCCACGGGTTGGAGTGCCCGGGATACGCCGTAACCCATGAAAGCCCATTGCGGCCGGGCGTGACACGTCATGCAGTACTGTTTGTTCAGGCCGTCACCCCTTTGAAGAATCCCTTTATCAAAGGGCCCTTTTACCTCGGGAGAAACCACGCCGTAATATTTCACCCAATACGCGTTCAAGGCGTATCTCTCGGCCGTATCCTGCTCCGTCAAAAAGCTATTGTCCGCCACCATCTGTTCATATTCTTTCTGGGACAATATCTTTGTGCCTTCCAGCAGCACGCCCGAAATCACGATGACCGCCAGTACCCCAAGCGCATAGTAGTCCATGGCCGTCGATTGTGGCCGGGGAATGGGCGAAAAGACACGCCGATAAGCCGCCATCCCGACCCCCACCAGCACGATAAGACCCAAAAAATCCCTAAGAAAAAGGAAAGGGTTCAATGTCGACTGGTAGCCGTGAAAGAGAACTTGCGTGAAAAGCTTATCCATGGCGTGCATCAGAAGAAGCAGAACGAAGCCCCAATAAATGCACATGTGGGCGAACCATCGCCGTTTGTCTGTTTTGAAAAAAAATTGCTGGAAAAGCACATCCAGAACGAAAACTCGAAGCAAGACAAAAATTTTGGCGCTGGCCAGCGTGGATGCGATGCCCCGGATCCCTGCCCTCAGCCTCAGAAAAGCGGGTATTTTCGGCGCATCGTGCTCTATCTGAAAACGAAACCAGTTCGAGATTCTGTAAAGCATGCAGACGGTGAAAATGACCAGCGATGCATACAGGGCCATGGTATACATAGGATGTTTCCTTCAAGGGGGTAGTCGGTCGGCTTCTCTTCTCCCGGCACCCGGGTCCGGCGGCAGCCGAATGTCACTTCCGTCGGGTTGCAGAGGATTTCCCGCGCTTTTCGGGATCGACCCATGTTTTACCACAACACATTGAAATTAAATTTTATTATTGAGATTCAACCGAAATCTCCGTTGGCGCGGTGACTCTTTCCGACAGACGGCCTTCGGTGATCTCGAAATGCCTTTTTTTGTGGCCGTCACCGATGGCCGTTCAGGCGTTTTATTATCGTCTATGACGCCGGCTCTTTGGGGTGACCACTGCCATTAAAGCAAGACCGATGCCGCAAGGCGGTCGCTGGTTTAATGCGCCGCCACCGGCATTGGTGCCGGCTTATCCGCCGATTGGTGCGGAAAAAATCTTGCCATCGTGTAAAGAAACCCTACAGTTGTTCATGCGTGGATGGACACGAACGAATGCTTGACGGAAATTCGGGGGTGCTGCTAATAAAAGCCGGAGGCGAGATCGACAGACAGGGCCGGCGTGCCATCGTGTGGAACGGCGGCCTGTTCACGGAATCGCCCAAACGTGAAATTGAGCGAAAGAGGCATGCGATGAACGCGCGGGCGATTGCGGGAAAAGATGTCCGAGACGACCTGGTGGCGTTCACCCAGGAACTGGTCCGGATCAAAAGCACTTCTGGTAACGAAGAAAAAATCGTTCGGCACATCGCCGCAAAAATGCACGCCCTGGGCTATGATGAAGTGATCATCGACGGCTTCGGCAATGTGGTCGGCCGGGTCGGGCACGGGGAAACGGCGATCCTGTTCGATTCCCACGTGGATACCGTTGACGTGAAGGACGCGGAGCACTGGGATGTGCCGCCGTTCGGCGGGGAGGTGATCGACGGGTGGCTCTGGGGCCGCGGCGCGGTCGACATGAAATCCGGTGCGGCGGCTTCCGTTTACGCGGCGGCGGTCGCCAAGGATCAGGGGCTTCTCAACGGCCGGCGCGTGTACGTTTCCTGCACGGCTTTGGAGGAGGATTGCGACGGTGAAAATCTGAAGTACATGTTCAAGGAGCTGCGGTTCCGGCCGGACTTTTTTGTCACCTGCGAGCCGTCCGGGAACGTCATCGCCATCGGTCACAAAGGCAAGGCCCAGATCGTCATCCGGACCGAGGGGGTCTCCGCCCACGGTTCCGCACCGGAAAAAGGCGTGAACGCCATCTACGAGATGGCCGAGATCATTCAGCGGGTCGAGAAAACCAATCTGGCGCTGATGCGCAAAGGGGCGCCCAGGGGAACGCTGGTCATGTCCCGGATATCAAGTACCGGCGCTTCCCTGAATGCCGTGCCCTCCGCGTGCGAGGTCTATTTGGACCGCCGGATGATCGTCGGGGAAACCGAGGAAACCATCCGTGACGAAATGGAGAAAATCGTAACAGGCAAGAACGCCGTCTGGGAGATCGGCACGCTTCAGAGAACCACCTGGACCGGTTTGGATTTTACCTATGAGCCGTTTCATTCGGCGTGGACGATCGGCCCGGATCACGAGTTGACGAAAACGTTTGCCGAAGCCTACGAAGCCGTTTACGGCAAGAAGCCGGAGAAATTCGACTTCTGGGATTTCAGCACCAATGCGGTCGCAACGGTCGCGATGGGAATTCCGACCATCGGCTTCGGCCCCGGAGATTACAAGCTCTCTCACATGACCAACGAGCGCTGCGCGGTTCGTCAGATCCTCGAAGCCTGCGATGTCTACACCGAGGTGATCCGCCAACTGAAAATCTGAGGTGCGTCCCCGATGCTTTTCCCGCCGGGCGGGGTGCACCGCCGGACAAAAAAAACGACGGCTTTTCGGACGACAACCAAATTTGCACCGGCCATGGCCGTTACGATGGAGCCGATATGCCGATAACGGCGTCGCCCTGCTTCTGCTTGCGGCAGGGCAATGCAGGGGAAAATCGGTACATTGCGGGTATCGCTTTTTTTCTCATTCCCGAATGGCTTCGGCATATGGGGATGGGAAAGGGGCGCTCCACAGATGAAAGGATTATCGTTATGTTTGAAATGTCGCAATTTTCACTGAAAGACAAAGTCGCCATCGTCACCGGCGGCAGCCGAGGTATTGGTCAGGCCATCGCCTTCGGGTTTGCCAAGGCCGGGGCAAAGGTCGCAATCACCAGTCGCAAGGCCCATGACCTAGAAGCCACGGCCAAGGAGATTGAAGACCTTGGCGGTGAAGCGATGGCCCTGCCCGCCCATCTGGGCAAGATGCCGGAGATCCAAAGGACCGTCGATGCGGTCATGGAAAAATACGGCCGCATCGATATACTCGTTAACAACGCCGGCGCCAGCCCCGCCATGGGCACGGTTCTCGATTCGGACGAACGCCTCTGGGATACCGTCATGAATCTGAACCTGAAGGGTCTCTACTTCCTCAGCCAGGCCTGCGCCCGGGTGATGAAAGAACAAGGTGGCGGCAAGATTATCAATGTCGCCTCCATCAATGGGTTCAAGCCCGAACCCTTCATCGGCATTTACTCTATCTCCAAAGCCGGTGTGCGCATGATAACCAAGGCCTTCGCCGCGGAACTGGCCCCTTACAACATTCAGGTCAACACCATCGCCCCCGGCCCCATCAAGACAAAAATGATGGATTCTCATTATATCCATCTGTCGCCTGAAGAAGCCCAAAAGGCCATGGATAGGTTTGATAAAACCATGCCCATGCGGCGCATCGGCAAACCCGATGAAATCGCCGGCGCCGCCATTTACCTTGCTTCGGAAGCATCGGGTTTTACGACAGGCACCGAGATCGTCATCGATGGCGCCGTGCTGCTTTCAACGGCGTTTGCTTCGTTAAATACCGATCTTTTCAAGAAAGATAGCTGATTTTTTTTTACCCAAGTTGTAATACCGGCGTGATCGGACGCACGGATTCCGCGAGAAAAGAGTTCGCAGCACTTCCCGGCCAGGAAGTTCCGACTAGGACAGCAGGGCCTTCGCGATCATCAACTCGGCCCATTTTCTCCCATCCTCCAGGTCCGCCTCATCGGGATGCCCGACCGCACTCTGGGCTTCCATAACCCATCCCTTGTGCTCCGGTTTTTTTGCAAGTTCCTCAAGAAGCGCGAATTTCACCTTCCCTCTGCAAGCAAAGGTTCCGATCACTCGTTCTCTTCTGCAGACGCTCAAGGCATGATAGAAACCGGCGATGGCCAATTGTCCTCCCCTTAAGGACCCGTGGGTGCCGAAAAGGGCCAGTTTTTTGCCTTCCGGGATAGTCTTCAGGAATGATTCCACTTTTGCAGGCACTTCGTGGGCTAGAATCGGAAAGCCGCAGAAAATCAGATCGTAGGCTTCTAAATTTTTTGCTTCGTTAATAGGAGCGATCTCCTTTTCCACCGCTTCGGCGCCGTCGTATATTGCCCGGGCAAGCTTTTCCGTGTTTCCTGTCTCCGAATAGTAAGTCACCAGTGCCTTCATTTCACCCTCCTAAGCCGAAAAATTTTTGACGGATTCCTACAGGGTTTTCATGATAATTGCAAGGAAAAGCGCTTCCTATCCAATGTCGTTCCCGGTCAAGCGAACCCCTAGTTCAAAAGCCTTTTCGCAGTTAATCAAAACCCCTTTAAAAAACATGTCGGTGGATCAAGGCGGTGCGCCCCGCCTATCGCCTCAATGCCGGGTAGTCCGTATAACCCTTGGCTCCGGGCGTATAAAAGGTGTTCATATCCGGCGGGTTGATCGATGCACCGGTTTTCCATCGGGTCGCAAGGTCGGGATTGGCGAGGAAAGAGCGTCCCACGGCGATAAGATCACCTTTTCCTTCAGCCAGGTCGCTTTCGGCACGTTCGAAATCGTAACCGCCCGAGAGAATCAACGTCCGTGTGAAAAGATTGCGGAAGGTTTCCTTTATCGATTCGGGCACCGGCGGCGCTCCCATGGGTGAGTGGTCCACCAAATGGACATAAAGCAATCCCAAGGTGTTTAATTGCGTTGCCAGGCAGGTGTAATCCTCGGCCATTGCGTCGTAGAGCGGCATATCGTTGAACACACCAAATGGCGAAAGCCGGATGCCGACCCTGTCTTTGCCGATGGCGCCAATGGCCGCCTGCGCCACCTCCAACACGAACCGAGAGCGGTTCTCGATCGTGCCGCCATACGCATCGGTACGCCGATTCGTATTCGGGCGGATGAACTGTTCGAGCAGATAGCCGTTCGCGCCGTGCAGCTCGATCCCGTCAAACCCGGCCGTGGCGGCATTCCTTGCGGCCTGGGCAAATTCCGCGATGGTGCTCTGGATGTCCTCCCCGTCCATCGCCTTCGGCACGGGAAGGGGCTTCATTCCCTCGGCATCGGTATACATCTCTCCGGAGGACGCCACCGCCGAAGGCGCCAGAACCCTAGCCCCGGCGGGCAGGTTCAGCGGATGGGCAATGCGTCCGCAGTGCATGATCTGGAGGAACATTTTCGCGCCCCTGGTGTGCACTGCCTCCGTTATGTGTTTCCACCCCTCCACCTGGGCATCGGAAAAAATGCCCGGTATGCGAGGGTAGCCCAGTCCGTTCGGTGAGGGTGAAGTACCTTCGGTAATGATGAGTCCCGCGGTGGCGCGCTGGGCGTAATATTCGGCCATGAGCGCATTGGGGGTATTGCCGGTGGCACGGTTTCGGGTCATCGGCGACATGACCAGATGATTCTGTAATTCCATAGAGCCGAGAACGGTTTTTGAAAAAAGTATTGACACAGGTATCCTCCAATAAAGTTATTTGATTACACGAAGAATGCGGGATCGACCGCTAAAATGCCCCCGTCAAGAGTAAAAAATGGCACCTTTTCGATAGGCGTGGAGGCTTTTTCATTGAGTCCATTTTTATCAAAATTTCGGTAAAAAATAGTACATCCGCCGACGATGTGCAATATCGCGGCCCTGCCCGTTGGGGGGATTAACCCCTGTCGAGGCATTTGCACGATCTTCGAGCCTTTGGCTTTGACAGCGCTCCGACATTTTACTACGAAGGGGCAGGAAGATTCCGGCCCCTGATCGGGCGGTTTCAGGCCTTCTCCAGATTTTTCCACAATTTCCAAGGAGTCGATATTCATGACCTCCATCGTGTTGCATGCCCCGCGGTTTTCCAGTGATGATGCCGGCCGGATCGCCCGGGAGGTGTACGGGTTTTCCGGGAGCGTCGAGGTCCTTCCCAGCGAGCGGGACCAGAACTTCAAGGTGAAAAAGGAGGGCGGGGCCGCGGCCGTGCTGAAGATTGCGAATGGGACCGAGACCCGGGAGGTCCTCGAGATGCAAAACGCCGTCCTATCCCACATCGCGGACCGGGCCGGACGATTTTCGACCGGCGGCCCGCCGGCGCCCGGGGTCATGATGACCTTGGACGGGGAGGGGATCGCCACCGTTTCCGCCCAGGACGGCACCTCCCACTGGGTGCGGATGCTCTCCTCCTTTGTGGACGGGGCGCCCATGGCCCGGGTACGGCCCCACGATGCCGGGTTCTTGGAAAGCCTGGGCCGGTTCTTCGGCACCCTCGATAGCGTGCTCGCCGATTTCGACCATCCGGCGGCCCGGCGCGATTTCCACTGGGACCTGCGCCATGCCGGCCGGGAAGTCGGCCGGCTGTCGGCCCTGATCGGAGACGGGGCCAAACGCCGGCGGATCGACGGGCATTTGAACCGGTACCGGAAACAGGTCGAGCCGGTGCTGAACAATTTTTCGACCGGTGTCATCCACGGCGACGGAAACGACTACAACGTGCTCGTCACCCCCAGCGGGGCCTGGGGGCTGCGGGTCACCGGGGTTATCGATTTCGGCGACATCGTCCACACCCATGCCATCAACGAACTCGCCATCGTCTGCGCCTACGCGATGATGGGTAAGGCCGATCCCATGGCCGCGGCGGGCCGGGTGGTGGCCGGCTATCACGCGGTCCGGCCCCTGGACGAAGCGGCCTTCGACATTCTTTTCGATCTCATCCTCATGCGGCTTTGCACCAGCGTCTGCAAATCCGCCGCGCAGAGCCGGATCCAACCGGATAACGCTTACCTCGGGATTACGGAGGCCACGGCCTGGGAACTTATGGAGCGGCTGGATGCCCAGCATCCGCGCCTTTCGGCCTACCGG
>JBJKPT010000571.1:0-1841 GCA_046706045.1 Desulfobacterales bacterium | reverse complement strand
CCTTTCACGGCCGGACCATGGGCGCGCTTTCGGCCACCGGCCAGGAGAAGGTCCAGCACGGGATCGCGCCCGTGCTGGCCGGTTTCGATTTCGTGCCCTTTGACGACATCGATGCCCTTTCCCGGGCCGTGACCCCGCAGACCTGCGCCGTGATGCTCGAACCGATCCAGGGCGAGGGCGGCATCCGCATCCCCTCGCCGGGATATCTCGAAGCCGTGCGCGCGCTTTGCGATACGTGCGGGTGCCTCCTGGTCTTCGACGAAGTCCAGACCGGCATCGGCCGCACCGGGAGCCTCTTTGCCTACGAGCAGTTCAACGTCTGGCCCGACGTCATGACCCTCGCCAAGGCACTGGCGAACGGGTTTCCCATCGGCGCGATGCTCACGACGGAAAAATACGCCGCGGCATTCGGTCCCGGGGCCCATGCCTCCACCTTCGGCGGCACTCCGGTCATCACGGCCGCGGCCCTTGCGACCCTGAAAATGATCGAAGCCGAAGGGCTTCTTCCCCGGTGCCGCATGGCGGGCGAATACCTGATGGGTCGGCTAAAGGCCCTCGGGAAAAAGCACGCGGTGATCTCGGAGGTGCGGGGCCGTGGGCTTCTCATCGGCGTGGAACTGACCGTCGACGCGGCTCCCGTGACCGCGGCCTGCATGGAAAAAGGCTTTCTGATCAACAGCATCCAGGGAAACATCCTGCGGTTCGCCCCGCCGCTGATCATTGAAACGGCGGAGATCGACATGATGATCGAATGCCTTGACCGGGTTCTGGCGGATTCGGCGGGTTGACGTCGCAACCGGCGAAGGATCCGTACCATCAAATCGGAAGCGGGTGATCGTTATGCCTGAGAAACTCTGGGCCGGCCGGTTTTCGGAAAAGACCCACGACAGCGTGGAGCGCTTTACGTCCTCCATTGATTTCGACAAGCGCCTCTACGCCCACGACATCGCCGGCAGCAAGGCCCATTGCCGGATGCTGGCCAAATGCGGCATCATCTCCGCGGCCGAGGCCGATCAGCTGATCGCCGGGCTCGAAGGGATCCGGCGCGACATCGAAGCCGGCCGGTTTTCCTACGAAGACCGTCTGGAAGACATCCACATGCACATCGAGGCGCGTCTTTTTGCCGACATCGGCGCGGTGGCCCAGATGCTTCACACCGCCCGCAGCCGCAACGACCAGGTCGCCCTCGACATCCGGCTCTACCTGCGGGAGGAAACCGCGGCGGTCCTGGCCGGCCTGATCGTCCTTCGGGAGCGGCTTGTCGATCTCGCCGAAGCCCATCTGGATGCCGTGATGCCCGGCTACACCCACATGCAGCGGGCCCAGCCGGTGCTCTTCTCCCATCACCTCATGGCCTACGTGGCGATGTTTTCCCGGGATGCCGAACGGTTTGCCGGCGCCCTCTCCCGAATCAACGTGATGCCCCTGGGAGCCGCGGCGCTTGCCGGCACCACCCATCCCATCGACCGCGAATACGTGGCCCGGTTGCTGGATTTTCCGGCCGTTTCGGAAAACAGCATGGACACCGTGGCCGACCGGGATTTCATCGTGGAGTTTCTCGCCGCGGCCGGTATCGCCATGCTGCATTTCAGCCGGCTTTCCGAGGAGCTGATCCTCTGGTCCACCGCCGAGTTCGCCTTCATCGAAATTTCCGATGCCTTCACCACCGGCAGCAGCATCATGCCCCAGAAAAAGAACCCGGACATCCCGGAACTGGTCCGGGGCAAGACCGGGCGGGTGATCGGGGATCTCGTGGCCGTCATCACCCTGATAAAATCCCTGCCCATGGCCTACAACCGCGACCTGCAGGAAGACAAACCCCCGTTGTTCGATGCGGTCGA
>JBJKPT010000570.1:0-2678 GCA_046706045.1 Desulfobacterales bacterium | reverse complement strand
CGCCATTCTCGATCTTGCCTCCGGGAAACTCCCAACAGCCGGCGTTGGATTGCCCGGTCATGCGCCGGGCCAACAAGATGCGGTTTCGGTTCATCAGAAAGGCGGCGGCAACCTGTATCATGACGATAGACATTCCTTTTCATTTCCTTCGTGTCCATCCCAGGACAGGCAATTTTGCGTGAGTTCAAGGCGGACGGACGATTGGAACCGGAGGAATAGCGCGGCTATTTCGAGGATTCCAATCGATCGTCCAACGCAGAAATCGCGGAAAAGGGCCATTTTGGGATGGACACTGCTTAACCCGGGCCGAGGGTGCAACCGCGTCGTGCCGCCTCCCAATGGGTGCAACACGGCTGGGCGGCGCAATGCCGGCTCGCTCGATGGGCCCGGGAAACCGCAACGGCAAACGGTCCGAGGGAAATTCCGTTTTGAAAATCCGCCCGGCCTGGGGTAAAAGAGGTCCCATGCGACGTTTCTTCATGAAAACCGATCAAATCCGCACCACCCGGCCGGTCATCACCGGAGCGGATGCCCGCCACATCATCCGCGTGCTGCGCCTGGGCATCGGCGACCGGCTCGTGCTTTTCGACGGCACGGGGGCCGAATTCGAATCGCAAATCGTTGCCCTGGCAGTGGACCGCGTCGAGCTTTCGATCGTTCGTTCCTTTTCCTTTTCCCGCGAACCGGCCATCCGTCTCACGGTGGCCCAGGCGTTTTTGAAAGACAAGAAGATGGACGGGCTGATCCGTCAGATGACCGAGCTCGGTGCGACCCGGTGGATCCCGTTTTTCGCCTTGCGCTCCGTGGCCCGTCCGGCCGGCACACGGATCGCCGGACGGATCGATCGGTGGGAAAAAATCGCCGGGGAAGCCTTGAAGCAGTGCGGCCGGAGCCGCCCGCCGGAGATCGATCCGGTTCGGGATTTCGACGACATGCTGATTCAGGCCGCCGGAAGCGATGTCCGCCTGTTTTTCTGGGAAAAAGAAGGCGATCCCTTGACCCGTGCCGCCGGGACCCGCGGCACGGACGCAACGGCGGTGTTTCTGGTGCTCGGCCCGGAGGGAGGCTTTGAGGCCGAAGAGGCCGATCGGGCCCGCCGGGCGGGCTTCCGCATCACGGGGCTCGGCCCGCGCATCCTGCGTGCCGAAACCGCGCCGGTGGCGGCCTGCGCCCTGGTGCAGTACCTTTTCGGTGACTGGGCCCCGGCCGACACCGCACGCTCCTGAAGGACCTGGGATGAACACTCGATAGCCGAAACGTCACTGCCCGTTGCTGCGTCGTTCCAGATCCTCCCAGCGGCGGTAGGCCGCCTCGATTTCCTGCACCACGGTTTCCAGCCGTGCTTTTGTTTGGGCCATGACGCTTTTGCCCTTCTTGTAAAACATCGGATCGGACATCGCGTCATAGAGCGATCGCTGTTCGTTTTCAAGGGCCTCGATCGTCATGGGAAGATTTTCCAGTTCCCGTTTTTCCATGTAACCGAGGCGCAGCGGTTTAACGGCGGCAGGCGATTTGATCGGATTCCGGCGGGGCTTCCGTTCCGGCTCCGGCGCGATCGACGCCTCGGCCCTCTGGATGCGCCAATCGTCATAGCCGCCGGCGTATTCGATGAGCCGGCCCCCGGGTTCAAAGGCGATGACGCTCGTGACCACGTTGTTTAAAAACGCCCGGTCGTGGCTGACCAGGAGATGGGTTCCCGTGAATTCGAAGAGAAGGTCTTCGAACAACTCCAGGGTCTCGGTGTCCAGATCGTTTGTGGGTTCATCGAGAACCAGAACATTTGCCGGCCGGGTGAAGAGTTTGGCCAGGAGCAACCGGTTTTTCTCCCCGCCCGAAAGGAAGTGTACCGGGGTTCGGCAGCGCTCGGGTGTAAACAAAAAATCCTGCAGATACCCGATGATGTGGCGCCGCTGGCCGTTGAAAAGAATCGTGTCATTGCCGTCACCGACATTTTCCTGGACGCTCTTCTGTTCGTCGAGTCCGGCCCGAAGCTGGTCGAAATAGGCGATCTCCAGATGGGTGCCGTGCCGGACGCGGCCGTGCGCCGGCGTGAGATCCTTCAGCAGGATCCGTAGCAGGGTGGTCTTTCCGATGCCGTTGGGCCCGACGATGCCCACTTTGTCCCCCCGCATGATAAGCGTGGAGAAATCCGTTACGATGGGGTTCGCATCATGGGAAAAACAGATCCCTTCCGCGTCGATCACGAGCTTTCCGGTCCGCTCGGCCTCCTGGACCTGCAACCGGACGTTGCCGATCCGGCTCCGGCGGTTGCGGCAGGCCTCCCGAAGCGCCTTCAATGCCCGGACCCGGCCCTCGTTGCGGGTGCGGCGGGCCTTGACGCCCTGCCGGATCCAGGCTTCTTCTTCCACGCGTTTTTTGTCCAGGGTCTCGTTTTGCTTTTCTTCCGCATCGAGCGCCGCCTGGCGCCGCCGCCGATAGGTCGCGTGGTTGCAGGCATAGGAATAAAGCCGTCCCCGGTCCAGTTCCACGATCCGGTTGGCCACGGCATCCAGGAACGCCCGGTCGTGGGTGACGAAAACCAGGGTCTTGACCTGGCGCCGGATCAGATCTTCCATCCACACGATGGTGTCGATGTCCAGGTGGTTGGTGGGTTCGTCGAGGAGGAGCACGTCCGGGTCTCCGACCAGTGCCCGGGCAAGCATCGTGCGCCGCTTGAG
>JBJKPT010000569.1:0-3947 GCA_046706045.1 Desulfobacterales bacterium | reverse complement strand
ACCAATCGCTGAACCCTCGATTCCGGCTGTTGGCGGTGCCCGCCGCGTTCCGTGGGTGCGCACCGCCGCCAATGTGGCCCCTGTCCGGACCCACCGGCAGGGGATTGAAGCTTTAACGTCGGGTCTTTGATTGTTTAAGACCGCCCCATTCAGCGCATTCCGCGCGCAATCCAATCCAACATTCCAGTGAAACGAATCCACCGTCATCCGGTGGATGAGGGGAGCTGAAACCCGGCCGGGTCAGTCGGCGCCGGTGCTCGACTCATTTTAAAAAAATAGGGATTGCCCGGTTTCGGGCAATCCCTTGAAAATACTGGCGTCCCCAAGGGGATTCGAACCCCTGTCGCCGGCGTGAAAGGCCGGTGTCCTGGACCGGGCTAGACGATGGGGACGGGAATGACGCAAGGATGGTGGTGGGGGGAGGATTTGAACCTCCGAAGGCTTGGCCGGCAGATTTACAGTCTGCTCCCTTTGACCACTCGGGAACCCCACCACTTAACGAGCCGTCTTGACGGGAAAATTCCTGACAGGACAATCGGCACGTCTACCAGTTCCGATGTTCAATTTCAACAGAAAATCAAGGTCGAGGGAAAAATTTTTCCATTCCCGTGAACGTTCATTTCTTCAAGGGCAAGCGAAACCGGTGCGCTTCGTTTTTGCCGCAGGCACCAAGCGCGAATTTTCCTTACCGATGGCAGTTGCGGCAATAGCGGCGCCTTTTGCCATAAGACTTGAAATCCGAGAGCGCATATGACAATTTTCGAGGCAATAGCGGTCCAACGGCGGCAATCTCCGGGCATTCCTGAAACGAACGGCCGGATTGGATTTCAGTTCTGGATGGACGCCCCAATGGCAACCGGACTGGCGCATGAGGTCGAGGGAAGCGTTTTAAGACGGCCCGCCCTTATGGAATGCCACCGCCCGAACGTAAACCCCAGAAGAGATCATCTCCGACAGCCATGGACGACAGCGGCATCATTTCCGGAAACCAACAGATCTCTCTTTTCGAAGCACTCCGGGACAAGGGGGTTCTGATCAACCTGCGGGTCCGTCGTGGGGCAGATCTAACATATGAACGATTGACCGTTATCACCGAGGTCAAAAAGAGCAAAGACGGGTTTGAGATCGGCATCGATCCGCCCAAGGGGTTTCAGGCCGCCGTTGGCGCCCAGGACCCCTGGCAGATTCATTTTGCCTTCACCGGTCTGGATAGACTGGAGTACCGGTTCACCACGGTCGGCGGCCGGATGGAGGCAAACATCATCTGGTTGCCGGCCCCGGAGACCGTGGAGCGAATTCAACGGCGCCGGCATTTCCGGATGCCGACCCCACCCGGTGTTCGCTTGAACGTGACCCTTGGCAATGCCCCTCGGGTTCTGGAAGTGGTCAACATCAGTCTTGGCGGGCTTCTTGGGGTTCTCGGCCGTCTTAAAAAGGAAATCAACACCGATCCGGTCATGACGGTGGGGCAACTCTTTTACGACTTGAACGTGCTCTGCCCGGGCAGCGAGGACGGCCCCGAGGCCGCGATTCATATCAAAAAGGCCATTGTCCGTCGGGTGGAAATCGATAGCGAGGCATATCGTCACCGATACGCCCTCGAGTTTCTCACCATCGCCAACCGCGACGTGCGCGCCCTGACCCAGTTTATCTACCGGCTTCAACGCGAATTCCTTCGGCGTCGCTGATCCCATCCCTTCGGTGGCGTCCGGAGCATTTGGTTCCAACCCCCCATCCGGCAAGGAGATCCGCCATGGCACAAGTGATTGCAGATCGAAGGGACATCGATTTTGTCCTTTATGAACAGCTCGGCATCGATTGGCTTTTCACCGCCCCCAAATACCGGGACATGAACCGGAAGATGTTTGACATGGTCATCAACGAAGCCCGAAATTTTGGCATCAAGGAAATTTTGCCGACCTATGCCGCAGGGGATAGAAACGGGGTGCGGTTTGACGCCGGTGACGTGCGGGTTCCGGAAGCCTTTCGCCGGCCTCATCGGCTCTATGTGGAAAATGAATGGATATCCTTGACGGAGGATCCGGACCTCGGGGGCCAGGGCCTGCCCCATCTGATCGCCGCGGCGGCCCAGGAATACCTGGTCGGCGCCAATTTCGCCTTTGCGGCCTACGGAACCTTGGGGCACGGGGCCGGCAAGATGGTGGACCTTTACGGCACCGACGAACAAAAAGCCCTTTTTTTGAAAAATTTATACTCCGGCCGATGGGGCGGTACGATGGTGCTGACCGAACCGGAAGCCGGCTCGGATGTCGGCGCGCTCACCACTTCGGCCCGGAAAAACGCCGATGGCACGTATGCCATATCCGGCAACAAGATCTTTATCACAAACGGGGATCAGGACCTGACCGAAAACATCGTTCATCCGGTGCTGGCCCGGGTCGAGGGTGCCCCGGCGGGAACCAAGGGCATCTCCATTTTTCTCGTCCCGAAAATCTGGGTCAATGCCAACGGCAGCCTGGGAGAGCCCAATGATGTCGTGTGCACCGGTATCGAGGAAAAGATGGGGCTTCACGGCAGTCCCACGTGCAGCCTGACCTTCGGCGCAAAAGGTGGCTGCCGGGGTTTCTTGCTGGGCGAAGAGGGCCAAGGGATGAAGATCATGTTACACATGATGACCGAGGCGCGGCTCGGCGTGGGTGCCCAGGGCTTTTTGCATGGATCCGCCGCCTACCTCTACGCCGTCAACTATGCCCGGGAGCGTCGACAGGGCCGGGATCTGGCCGAAAGCCGCAACGCCAAGGCCCCGCAGGTGCCGATCATCCGTCACCCGGACGTGCGCCGCATGTTGATCGACATGAAGGCCCGCGTCGAGGGCATGCGAAGCTTCCTTTATTATGTGGCGGGCTGTTTTGACCGTGAGGATTGTGCCGAAGACCCGGCGGAAAAAGAAAAATACAAAGCCATCGCCGAACTTCTCACCCCGTTGATCAAGGCCTATTGTTCGGACTGGGGATTCAATCTCTGCGTACAGGCCATACAGGTTTACGGCGGATACGGCTACACCCGGGAATTCCCAGTGGAGCAGCTCGCACGGGATTGCAAGATCGCCAGCATCTACGAGGGCACCAACGGCATCCAGGCCTTGGACCTTTTGGGCCGGAAACTCGGCATGAATCAAGGTGCCGTGTTTATGGCGTTTCTAAAGGAAATGCAGGCCGTGGTGAATCGTGCAAAAACCGTTGCCGGGTTGACCGGTCTGGCCGACGCCGTCCATACCGCCATCGGCCGCCTTGGGGAGGCCGCCCTTTATCTCGGAAAGTCGGCCATGGGCCCGGGCTATCGGCAGGCGTTCGGCCAAGCGTATCCGTTTTTGGACGCGATGGGGGACGTGATCATCGCCTGGATGCTTCTCTGGCGGGCCGCGGAGGCGTCTCCGAAGCTGGCCGATCTCATTGGCGGCGTTTCGGGAGAGGAGCGGGAAAAAGCGATTGAAAAAAATAAGGACGCCGCTTTTTATGACGGTCAGGTCAAAAGCGCCGCTTATTTTATCCGTCGGGTGTTGCCGGTGACCCTCGGCAAATTCGCCGCGATCACCTTCGATGACGACACCACCATCGCCATGGCCGACCGCAGCTTCGGCGGCCTGTGATGTGGAGACGGAAAAACCCGCATGAATCAAGGAGTGGTCAAATGAAGGAAGTGGTCATCGTTTCGGCGTGCCGCACGGCCATCGGCGCCTTTGGTGGAACCCTGAAGGACAGTCACGCGGCCACATTGGCCAGTGTCACGATGAAGGCTGCCGTGGCCCGGGCCGGCATCGATCCGGCCCTTATCGACGATGTTCGGTTCGGCTGCTGCATGGAACCTTGCGACGCGCTGAACGTCACACGCATCGCCGCACTGATGGCCGGTATTCCCGACACCGTGCCCGCCGTCACCATAAACCGCGTTTGCATCTCCGGCATGGAGGCGGCCCTTTCGGGCAT
>JBJKPT010000568.1:0-2272 GCA_046706045.1 Desulfobacterales bacterium | reverse complement strand
GGGATGCGGTTTCGGCATTTCCGAACCGATTGAATTTATTGACATCCCGATGAAAAATAGTATTCTGAAACCGGTCGTGTCGCGTTGGTCGGACCATTTACCGGAAATTTCCGGGCACTTGTAACCGTGCGGACATTGTCATGGCAGCCTTCGATTTCATGGAAAAAGCATTGGAGGTAGTGGTCTCCATCAATGCCGCCGTCCGGAATATTCGCCTGTATCCGGCCGGCAGCGGCATGGTGCAGGCCTCGGTCGAACGCGTGCTTCCCTCCCTGAACACCCTGCTGGATCGGGATGGTGCGTTGGTCTTTGCCGAAAGCGAAAAAAAGCTCCTCATCGCCGGGGAGCTTCTCGGCGAAAAAGAGCTTCAAAAACCCCAGGTCTGGGCGTTCATGGGGTTATTGAACAGCTTCAGCATCCGCAGCCTCACCTTTCAAATCGGGTTGCAGGCCGATGAGCTGCAAGCCTTTCTCGGCATTCTGAGCCGGAAACCCGAAACCGTGGAACAAGACGGTGGCATCGAGGCCGTCATGGCCAGGACCGGAGTCCACCACATCTTGTTGGACCAAAAAGTCTACGTTCCCCTGGATAAGGACCAGCAGATCATCTCGAAGGATGCGGCGCTCGGCGTGCCGGAACCGGGCGACGGCAAGGCCGCTGGGGCTGGCCCGGGGGTGTCGATGCTGGATTTGTTGCAGGAGCCGGGGCGATTGGCAGCGGTCATCGATGCCGGCCTGGCCGTTTTGAGCGATCCGGCACGGAGTGCTCCGGAGGGCAAGCCGGTTCAAACCCTCTCCGAATCCCTGCGAATGCTCGAGACCATGGCCTCCGAGGAGGATAAGAAGACGCTGTCGAAAGCCATTGCGGACCGGCTCGCCCATCTGGATGACGACGTTCTGATGCAGGTGATCGCCCGTGAATTGGGCGGTGATCCGGGTCGGGGCGTTCTCGATGAACTGGCCGGGGTGATGGGTGGTGAGCGGTTCGGCCGGGTGGCGGCCGGTGTGAAAACCCGGACGGGCACCGGAGCCGGTTCGGAAACGGGTGCGGCTCCGGTCGGAACGGGGGCCGGCCAGGGGCCGGGGCTTGGTCCGGGGCTTGGTCCGGGCAAAGGCGCGGGCGCGGGGGGAACGCGTTCCCGGCTCATGGAAACCGGGCCCGGACCGGGGCCGGCGGATCGCGTCGAGCTTGGCGCCGGTGCGGGAAAAAAGCGCCAGGATCTTTATTTCAACGAGGCCCTGAACCGGTTGGTCAAGGGCGATCCGACGCCGTTGGGCGACGCGCGGGTGGTCGGCGGACTTTCCGGCACCATTTCCCGGCTGATCGAAAAAAACAAACCGAAAACCGCCGACGCCCTCATCAAGCGGCTCGCCGAAGGGCTTGGAAGCGCCGATCGATCCGTGCGTTCCGGCGCCGGCAGCGCCCTTGCGGACATCGGCACCCAATTGGCCGGGAACGCCTCGTTGGTTCCGTCCATGGGGCGGGTGACCGGCGGGCTCTCGGATTGGCTCGAAAACGAGAAAGCCCAGGTGCCGGCGATGGAAGATGTTTATGCCAAGATCCGCCGGCTCATCCAGATCCTGCTCCGTCACGGCCACCTTTCCACGGCCCTCCGGTTTCTCGAACCCCTGCATCGCATCGGCACCGGCGAGGTGCCGCGGGATCCGGCCATCCAGGCATTGTGCAAGAGCGCAATCGACGGCGTGGGCGAGGCCGATATTCTGTATGGGCTGGTCGGACGGGCCGGGGAGCCGGGAGGCGAATCGGCGACGGAGTCGATTCGATGCCTTCGGATTCTCGTGGGCAAAGCCGCGCCGTTTATGCTCGACATTTTAAGCGAAACCGAGGATCGACAGGTCCGGGCCCGGGTGTTCCACGTTTATCCCGAGCTGGGACGCATCGGTGCCGGCGAGCTGGCCAATCGGATCAAATGTGGCGGGTCGTGGCATTACCTGCGCAACCTCATCGCCCTGATCGGTCAGGTCGGCGGCACTGAACATCTTGAGATCCTGGTGCCCCTGCTGAGCCACGAGGAACCGCAGATTCAGCGCGAGACGGCCAGCTCGATTTTTCTCATCGGCCAAGAGCGTCGCGGCGAGTTTCTGACCGAATTTCTACCCGGGGCCGACGACGAAACCAAGGTCGTCGTGATCGCGATGCTCGGAAAGATCGGCTACCGGCCTGCCGTGAACCGATTGGTCGCCCTGCTCGACCCGCGTGCGCCCCTGGGCGCAAAATTCCGGGATGCCATCCTGGAACGGACCTGCCAGGC
>JBJKPT010000567.1:0-11654 GCA_046706045.1 Desulfobacterales bacterium | reverse complement strand
GAAGCTGGGAATTGCCGATCAAAATCTCCGGGAGGTTGTGGTTCTGGGTGGAGGCGATGGCCATGCTGTGCAGCCAGTTCTTCGGCGGATCGATCCGCCGGGTTTCGTCCATCATGTGCTCGGCGATGAAGTCCGTCGACAATTCCCCGCGCATAAAGGCCGGGTGGGTGATCACCCGGTTGGCGAAATCGACGTTGGTCAAAACCCCCTCGACATGGAAGCCGTTCAAGGCCTGAATCATCTTTTTCCGGGCCGCCTCGCGATCCGGCCCCCAGGTGATCACCTTGGCGAGCATCGGATCGTAGAAGACGTTGATGGTGCTTCCGGCGGCAATGCCGCTGTCGACCCGGACATCGTCTCCACGGGGTGCGGCGTAGCGGGTGATCAACCCCACCGAGGGAATGAACCCCCGGTCCGGATCTTCGGCACAGATCCGCCCCTCGATGGCCCAGCCGGTGGAGGTCACCTCTTCCTGGGAAAACGGCAGGTGCTCGCCGTCGGCGATCCGCAGCTGCAGTTCCACCAGATCCCGGGAAGTCACCATCTCGGTGACCGGGTGCTCCACCTGGAGCCGGGTGTTCATCTCCAGAAAATAAAATTCTCCGCTTTGATCCATGATGAATTCGACCGTGCCGGCGTTGACGTAACCCGCTTCCCGGGCCAGACCGCAGGCCATGGCCCCCATCCGCCGGCGCAGGGCTTCGTCGACCGCGCAAGACGGCGACTCTTCGATGATCTTCTGGTAGCGCCGCTGGATCGAGCATTCCCGCTCGCCCAGGGAAACGACGTTTCCGTGGGCGTCGGCCATCACCTGGATTTCGATATGACGGGGCTTTTGGATGCACCGCTCGATGAAGATGCTCTCGTCGCCGAAGGCCTTTCGCGTCTCCTGCTGGCAGAGGGAAAGGGCGGAGGCCAAGTCTTCGGGCCGGGTGACGGTCCGCATCCCCTTGCCTCCCCCGCCGGCCGCGGGTTTTAAAAGGACGGGGTAGCCGAGCGCATCGGCCACCTCGGCGGCCTCCTCTTGAGAACGCACCGCGTCCATGTGGCCGGGCACCGTGGGAACCCCGGCCGCGCGGGCGAGCTTCTTCGCGGCGATCTTATCCCCCAGGGACGCGATCACCGTTGACGGCGGCCCGACGAAGGTCAACCCGGCGGCTTCCACCATTTCCGCAAAAGCCGGGTTTTCCGACAGAAAGCCATAGCCGGGATGGATCGCCCGACAGCCGGTCGATAGGGCGGCCGCGATGATTTTTTCCTTGTTCAGATAGGACTCCGACGGCCGTGCCCCGCCCAGCTCGACCGCTTCGTCGGCGCAGGTGACGTGGATGCTTCGGAAATCGGTTTCCGAAAAGACGGCGACGGTGGCGATTCCCATCCGTTTGCAGGTGGCGATGATCCGGACGGCGATTTCACCGCGATTGGCAATGAGTATTTTTGAAAACATGGATCCCCTCACAAAGGAATGTTGCCGTGTTTCCGGTTGGGCCGGGAGCTTTTTTTGCTCTCCAGAAACTGGAGGGTCCGGATGAGCCGGTGCCGCGTGTCCCGGGGAAAGATGACGTCGTCGATATAGCCGCGTTTGGCCGCCACAAAGGGGTTCACGTAGTGTTGGCGGTACTGATCCATTTTTTCGTTCAAAACGATCTCGGGATCCGTGGCCGCCTCGATCTCCCGGCGGTAGACGACCTCGGCCGCGCCCCGGGGCCCGAGGACGGCGATCTCGGCGGTGGGCCAGGCGTAGTTGATGTCGCAGTGGATGTGCTTCGAGTTCATGACCAGGTAGGCGCCGCCGTAAGCTTTGCGGACGATGACCGTGATCCGGGGGACCGTCGCCTCGGTGAAGGCGTAGAGGAGTTTCGCGCCGTGGCGGATGATGCCGCCGTGCTCCTGTTCCGGTCCCGGCATGAAGCCGGGGACGTCCACCAGGCAGATCAGGGGGATGTTGAAGGCATCGCAGAACCGGACAAACCGGGCCGCCTTGAACGAGGCGTTGTTGTCCAGGACTCCGGCCAACACCGCCGGCTGATTGGCCACCAACCCGATGGTCTGACCGCCCAGGCGGCCGAATCCGCAGATGATGTTGCGGGCGAAATGGGGCTGGACCTCGAGAAACTCGGCACCGTCCAAGATGCTGTAGATCAGCACGTTCATGTCGTAGCCCTGGTTGGCGTTGGGCGGCACCAGGTAGTCCAGGGCGGGATCGGTCCGCTCGAGCGGATCGTTTAAGTCCAGAAACGGCGGCTTTTGCTGGTTGTTGGACGGCAGGTAGTTGATCAGGTGCCGCACCGAACGCAGGCAGAGGATATCGTTTGGGGCGATGAAATGGGCGACCCCGCTCTTTCCCATGTGGACGTCCGCCCCCCCGAGTTCCTCGGAGGTGATGTCCTTGTGGATCACGGTTTTCACCACGTTGGGACCGGTGACGAACATGTACGAGGTCCGCTCCACCATGAAAACGAAGTCGGTGATGGACGGGCTGTAGACCGCCCCGCCGGCGCAGGGGCCCATGATGCAGGAGATCTGGGGAATCACCCCGCTCGCGTTGACGTTTCGGTGAAAGATTTCCCCATAGGCGGCCAGGGCGTCCACGCCCTCCTGAATCCGGGCGCCGCCCGAATCGTTCAGACCGATGATGGGAGAGCCCACGCGGCTCGCGAGATCCATGACCTTGCAAATTTTCTGGGAATGGCCTTCGCCGAGGGACCCGCCGATGACGGTGAAGTCCTGGCTGAACACGAACACCTCCCGGCCGTTGATCGTGCCGTGCCCGGTGATGACACCATCGCCCGGGTAGGTTCTTCCCCCCTGATCGCCCTCGCCCCGGCCCACTTTGAGGATGTCGAGTTCTTCAAAGGAGCCCTCGTCGAGCAGCAGGTCGATGCGCTCGCGGGCCATGAGCTTTCCGCGCCCATGCTGGGCCGCAACGCGTTCGCTGCCGCCGCCCATCAGGGCGTTCTCCCGCAATTCGGCGAGTTTCAGGATGTTGCTGTGCATGATCTCAACCATGGAAACTCCTTTCCGGGTCGAACGCGTGCCACCCCCCTGGCGGTGGTCCATCCATGGATGCACGCGTGTTCGGCGCAAGGTCCTTATTTTTTTCCGTACCCGCCTTGGTAGCCCAACATGGAGCGTTCCGTCAATCGGTCAGGACAACTTGCGGACCGAGGTCTCCGGCATCGGATTTGCACAAATCCGCATTTGAACCGTTGAAGTTTAAAAAAAATATCGCTAAGGAATTGCCCTTGCGTCCAAAACCGAAGAATCGAGCGATGCCATAAAATAAAATTCTATGGTATCGTGATACCGGTCATCCATAAAACGGCAGCTCGCCTGGAGGAACCAAAAACACCATGTCTCGCGAAAAAGAAGCGCTTCGTTACCATCGGGAACCCCGACCGGGAAAAACCGAAGTGATCCCCACCAAGCCGTGCATCAGCCAGGCGGATCTCAGCCTCGCCTACACCCCCGGGGTCGCGGTGCCCTGCCTGGAAATCGAAAAGGATCCCCATCGATCATTCGACTACACCAACCGGGCCAACCTCATCGCCGTCATCACCAATGGCACCGCCGTCTTGGGGCTCGGCCCCATCGGAGCGCTTGCCAGCAAACCGGTGATGGAAGGAAAGGCGGTGTTGTTCAAACGGTTTGCCAACATCGACGTCTTCGATCTCGAGGTCAACACCACGGATCCGGATGAATTCATCCGGACGGTCAAGCTCCTGGAACCGACCTTCGGCGGCATCAACCTGGAAGACATCAAGGCACCCCAGTGTTTTTACATCGAAGAACGCCTGAAGGCCGAGATGTCCATACCGGTCTTTCACGACGTCCAGCACGGCACGGCGATCATTTCGTCGGCGGCCATGTTAAACGCCGCCGCCCTGATCGGCCGGAAGCTGGACACGTTCCGGGTGGTGATCAACGGCGCCGGTGCGGCCGCCATCGCCTGCGCCCGGCTCTACGTGCTGCTCGGCGTGAAAAAGGAAAACCTGATACTGGTCGACACCCGGGGTGTGATCTACCCGGGCCGCACCGAGGGCATGAACCCGTACAAGGCCGAATTCGCCAACCAGACCGGCTGCCGCACCCTGCGGGACGCCGTCGAGGGGGCCAACGTGCTCGTGGGGCTCTCGGCAAAGGGCGCCTTCTCGGGAGAGCTCCTCACCCGCATGGCCGAGCGCCCCATCGTCTTCGCCTTGGCCAATCCGGATCCTGAAATCGACTACGACGAGGCCAAGGCCGTGCGGCCCGATGCCATTGTCGCCACCGGCCGATCCGATTTTCCAAACCAGGTCAACAATGTCCTCGGCTTTCCCTACATTTTCCGCGGAGCCCTGGACGTGGGGGCCACGTCCATCAACGAGGAAATGAAGATCGCGGCGGTCAATGCCCTGGCCGACCTCGCCCGGGAGGATGTCCCGGATGCGGTGATCCGCTCCTACGGCGGCAAACCGATCCGGTTCGGAACCGATTACATCATTCCCAAGCCCCTGGACAGCCGGGTGCTTCTCAAGGTGGTCCCCGCCGTGGCCGAGGCCGCGGCCAAAAGCGGGGTGGCCCGGATCCCGATGCCTGAACCGACGGCCTATATCCGTCGGCTGGAAGCCACCCTCGGTCCGGAACGGGAACTCATGCGCAAGATCATCATCCGCGCCCAACAGGACCCCAAACGGATCGTGTTGCCCGAGGGAACCCTGTCCACGGTTATCCGGGCGGCCCACCACGCCTACCGGGACGGAATCGCCAAACCGATGCTGCTGGGCGACCATGACGAGATCCGGGCCATCGCCGACGACCTGCAGATCCCCATGGACGGCATCGAGGTCCTCGACCCCTTGCGCAACCCCTACCGGGAATCCTTTGCCGCCAAATTGTACGAATTGCGCCAGCGCCGGGGCTGGACCATGGTCGAGGCCGAGCGCCAGTTGGGCAACCCCTACATCTTCGGCGCCATGCTGGTTCGCGAGGGGCTCGTGGACGGTCAGGTTCATGGCATCGCCGACTCCTACCCCAACGCCATCCGCCCGGTGCTCCAGGTCATCTCCCGGCGTCCGGGGGTGAACAAGGTCTCCGGCCTTTACCTGATGATTTCCAAAAACCGGACCCTGCTCTTTGCCGATGCCACGGTCAACATTCAACCCACTGCCGAGGATCTCGCAGAAATCGCCATGCTGGCCAGTGAAATGGCGGTGTTCTTCGACATGCCCCCGCGGGTGGCCATGCTCTCCTTTTCAAACTTCGGAAACGTCCGCCATCCCGAGGCGGACAAGGTGACCACGGCGGTCGACATCGTGCGCAAACGGAAACCGGAACTGATCATCGACGGTGAAATGCAGGCCGACACCGCCGTGGTGGAAGAGATCTTAAACGAGCGCTTCCCCTTCAACCGCCTGGGCCAGACGGCGAACGTGCTGATTTTTCCGGACCTCACCTCGGGCAATGTGGCCTACAAACTGGTGGACCGGTTGGGCGGGGCCAAGGCCATCGGGCCGTTGTTGATGGGCATCAGCAAGCCCTTCAACGTGCTCCAGAGAAACACGGACATGGAAAACGTGGTAAACGTCATGGCCATCACCGTGGCCCAGGCCCAGAATCAGTTGAACGGCCTGAAAAAATGACCCGCCCCGGGCACGCCGGCCTCCGGCCGGAGCGTGGCCCATTTCCCATCGGGAGAATACCGGGGGAGCGCCAACGGATTTTTCGAACGGCACCCCCCCGTTTTTTGTTTCGCATGCCGGATGGCACCCGGGTGGCCGGGAGAAGGCCGGGCCCCGGCGTAAAAATCAGAGAAGGTGCTCATTACCCGGAAGGTCGCCGGAGCGCATCGAGCCCTTCGTGAACGTGCTCGTGCTCGTGCACGGATCACCCAGCCAGCGCAGGCCCCACTTGAAGGGATCATGAAATTACAGCAGGGTCCCTCGCAGGACCACCTGGGCGACGCTGAAATAGATGATGAGCCCGGAGACATCGACCAGGGTCGCCACGAAGGGCGCCGAGGCGCTGGCCGGGTCAAAGCCGAACCGCCGGATAATAAAGGGCAGCATGGAACCGGCCAGGGTTCCCCAGGTGACCACCCCCACCAGGCTGAAGGCCACGGTCAATGCCACCAGCATGTAGTGAACCCCGTACAGGTGAAAGAGCCCCTGCCAGGAGAGCACCCGGACCAACCCGATGCTTGCCAGAATGCAACCCAGGGAAACCCCCGCCGCCAGCTCCCGCCGGATGACCCGCCACCAGTCGCGGATCGTCACCTCGCCCAGGGCCATGGCGCGGATGATCAGCGTCGTGGCCTGGGACCCGGAGTTGCCGCCGCTTGAAATGATCAAGGGGATGAAGAGCGCCAGCACCACGGCTTTTGCGATCTGATGCTCATAATGGCCCATGGCGCTCGCCGTGAGCATCTCGCCCAGAAACAAGGCGGAGAGCCACCCGGCCCGCTTTCGTATCATGGCCATCCAGCCGGTTTCCATGTACGGGGTCTCGAGGGCCTCCATACCGCCTATCTTCTGGATATCCTCGGTGGCTTCCTCCTGGACGACATCGACGATGTCGTCGATGGTGACGATCCCTTTCATCCGCCCTTCGGCATCGACGACGGGCAGTGCCCCCAAGTCCTCCTGGGCCATGATCTGGGCAACGGCTTCCTGATCCATGGTTTCGTGCGCCCATACCACGTCCGGCTCCATGACTTCGGAAAGGGGTTTCCCGCCGGGGGCGACGATCAGATCGCGAAACGACACCACGCCGCGCAGGTGCTGGGCCTGGTCCAGGACGTAGGCGGTGTAAATGGTTTCCAGCCGCTCGCTGGCCTGAAGACGGAGGTACCGGATGGCTTCGTCAACGGTCATTTCGGGCCGCAGGCGGGCAAACCGGGGACTCATGAGACCGCCGGCATCGTCTTCGGCATAGGCGAGAAGTGCGACCACTTCCCGGCGCGAGGATTCGTCGAGGAGTTCCAGAAATGCGCCGCGTTCGTCCTTCTCGAGATCCTGGATGAGGTCGGCGGCATCGTCCGGGGGAAGCAGCCGGACCCACAGCCGGCGCTCGCCCCGGGGCATCGCCCGCAGAAGTGCCGCGTGTTCGTGGGAATTCAAGGAGAGAAAAAAATGGTCCGCTTCTTCGCGGTCGAGTTGACGAAACCCCTCGAAGCGTTCCTCTTCGGACAAGGCGGGCCAAGCTTCCCGCAGGTCATCGATGGAAATCGCCTCATCCCGCATCGCCACCTCCCCGCACCGGAAAGGTGACAATGACAAAAGGCCGCCGTTGAAGGGTATGCGTGCCGCGGCACGCCGACATGGGGTTGCGCATGACTGCTCCTCCGGCACGCGGAGCAGCCATTTGACTCCACGTACCTAAATCGAGTGCTCGTGACTGTCGGGAACGTCGTCCACGGCGATAATGTCTCCGCCTCATTCTTTTGGGGTCGGCATCTTGAGCGAAAGCCCGCCTGAAAAAACCTTTTTTGGGGCACGCCGACCTGATTTTCGGGTGCATCCACGTAAACCGGCCGCCGGCGCGGCCATCCGATGGACTCCACGGATCGGCAATTCCGTGCGAATCCAAGGGGGCGTAAGATTTGAACGGGAGAAATAGCGGGCTATTTCAAGGATTCAAATCGAAGCGCCGATCGCAGAAATCGCGCATTAGGGCCATTTTGGGATGGGCACTACCTATCAACAGGCCGATGCGCGTGTCAAGCATGAAGGCGCCGGCGCCGATGCATGAGGAACGTTGAGAAAGGGGGCGTTCCGGTGGTGGAGGATAGCGATGGGGAAAATGGATTTCAGGGTCTTTCCCGGGCGGCTTTGCGCCGCCCAAGGCAATCCGTTGTGTCAGGCCGCCATGCGATAGGCTTCGCTCAATTCCCCCATCAACTCCCGGACGGAGAGGATCCGGTCGATCCGATAGGCGTTTTCGCCGGCGAAGGCAAATCCATGGGCGAATTTCCCCCGCTGGGCCGCGGCAAGGGCAAGGGCGATGCAATACGGACTTTTTTGGGGATCGCAGGTGCGCACGCACCGGTAGGGGCAGGAGAAAGGTCTGGTCTCTCCGGCGGCCGCGGCATCGGTGAAGGCGTTTCGAATGGCCCGTCCCGGCATGCCCACCGGACTCTTGATCACGACCAGATCGCTTGCCCGGGCATGGATGTACGCCTCTTTGAAAGCGTCGGCGGCATCGCATTCGTGGGTGGCCACGAAACGGGTGCCCATCTGGACCGCCGCCGCGCCGAGATCGAGAAAGCGCCGGATGTCGTCGCCGGTATAGATACCGCCGGCGGCGATCACCGGGATCGGTTCCGGGCGGCGGTCGGAAAACGGCGCAAGGGCCGTCACCACCTCGACCACGAGGTGCTCCAACGCAAATGCGGGATCGAAAAGTGCTTCCGGCTTGAACCCGAGGTGGCCGCCCGCCTTGGGGCCCTCCACCACCACCGCATCGGGCAGACGGCTGTAGCGGGCCATCCATTTCTTGCAGATCAGCGTGGCGGCCCGGCCCGAGGAGACGATGGGCGCAAGCTTCGTATGAGACTGCGGGAGGAGATACCCGGGAAGGTCCAGGGGCAGCCCGGCACCGGAAAAAATGATGTCGATTCCTTCGGAGATTGCGGTTTGCACCAGCTCCGGGTAATGGGTCAGGGCCACCATGATGTTCACACCGAGGACGCCGCCGGTTCGCTCCCGGGCCAGACGGATTTCGCGTCTCAGGGCACGGATGTTGGCCTCGGCGCTGTGGGTGCGGATGTCGGGTTCGTTGATGCCGACCATGGCGCCGGCGATCACGCCGATGCCGCCTTCCTCGGCCACGGCCGAGGCAAGCCCGTGAAGAGAGATGCCGACCCCCATGCCGCCCTGAACAATGGGCAGCCGGCTGACCAGATTACCGATGCGCAGTGGCGGAAGAAGCATATCATCCTTCTCCTGAACGTGGGACCGACCCAAAAAACAGGCAGTGTCTATACGCCGTAATCCGGAGCCGCCACAAGCGCAGCGGCCGATTTTTACGTTTATTTTACAATGGTGGGAAAAGGCGGGTTACCGGCGGCCCTCGATCTCGTCGAGGAACCGCTTGAAGAAACGGGCCATGAACGCGTGGCGCTCCTCGGCCATGCGGCGACCGGTCGCGGTCATCATCCGCTCCCGGATGTGACGAAGCTTCACGAGGTATTCCCGGTAGCCGGTGTCGTCCGGGGAATAGGCCGGGGCGCTTGTCACGTCGATGTCCGGGTTGTGCAGCCGCGCCCCGATTTCACCGGCAAAAAGATAGGCCCGGGCAACCCCCACGGCACCGATGGCATCGAGCTTGTCCGCGTCAAAGAGGATCCGGGCCTCGAGGGTGGCCGGGGCATGGTCGTCCCGGAACCGGTGTGCCCGGATGGCGTGGACGATGTTCTCTTTCTGGCAGGGGCTCAAGGGAAGGTCCGCGATCAGGGCGCCGGCCAGGCGTGCACCGGCAGCGGCATGGCAGAGCCGGCCGTTGGCGCTGTCCTGACCCGCCCGGCCGATGTCGTGAAGAAGGGCCGCGATGGAAAGGACCGTCTGATCGGCCCCTTCCGCCGCACCGATGCGCTCACAGAGGCGCACCACCCGGCAGGTGTGGTCCCAGTCGTGGCTGCCGCGGGCCCCGGCAAACAAATCCCGGGCCCGGTCGCGGGCCGCGGCCACGGCGGGGTTTTCCGTCGCGGCCGGAAAATCGGCCCCGGAAGATTTGCGGCCGGGCGGGTTCATGGGGCCGGCGCCCGTTTGCCGGTCAGCCGGTCGAAAACGATCCGGATCACCGCGGTCTTATCGATCAGGCCGGCCTTGTAAGGCCCCGCCGGACCGCCGTAGTGGGCCATGACGGCGTCCAGCCCCCGGGTCCTCGCCTCGGGATCGGTCAAAATCTCGGCGGTGCCGAACCCGATGACCGAGTCGTATCCCATGCCCCAGGAACACGCGGCATCGGCGGGTTTCAAGGCATGGGCCGTATCAAAGACCACGCACACCGAGGGGTGGCGCCGAAGGACATCGATCTTTCTTCCCTCGGCGGCCGAATGCAGGTAGATCGCCCCATCGGCATAGCCGAAGCTCATGGGTACGGCATAGGGGCTGCCGTCATCCACCATGGCCACGTGACAGATGTCACACGCCCCGATAATCCGCGCCAACGCCTCGCGATCCTTGATTTCCCGGTCTTTGCGCCGCATCCGTTCCTCCTTCATGCCGCCCGGACCGTTGCGTCCGTTCGTTTGATGCAATCGGTCTGCTTAATCCCTGATCCGAGCGAAATTACTACCATCCACATAAAAAACTCGAAATATCCCTAATTTCATCGCATTAAACGTTGGATGGGAAGAGCCACCGATAGGGAAAGCGGATTTCGAGCCAAAGAGGATATCGACAAAAAGCCGGCAAAACGCAAGAGAAAAATTTCCAAACGGCCACAAAGAAGAAATCGGAATAAAATTGCAAGAAAATTCGCTTTTCTGAAAAGACGCCCTTTTTTCTCTTGACGGGTGCCCCTTGATTGCCGATCCCGTTTCTCTTCCGTGTCATTGCCCACGATCAGGCCGGCAAGCAAATGGCATTGACAGTACCTCCGACACCTGCTATCTACGCTTCGAAAAAGCGTTTTCTTATCACCTCACCGACAACAAAGGGGGCATGAAATGAGGAGAATTCGCAACATAGTAATCGCCGCCATCTGTGTACTTTTCGTGGGCATCACCTTCGCCTGGGGCGGCGAGAACGCCGCCACATTCGGCAAGTGCCACCTCATTGGCGAAGCCGGACAGTTCCATCTCAAGACTGTGCAGCCCGGCGTGCTCACCATCAAGGCCGATCTACCCAGCCCCGGTTGGTGGAACGGCAATACGATCAGCGAGATCAACAGCGGCTACGAGTATTGCCTGGCGGCCGAAATCGCCCATCTTTGCGGTCTAAAACTCAGCATCCACAATGTTTCCTTCGACAAGCTCGTCTCCGGCACGCTCACCGGTTACGACATGTCCCTGGACGAGATCTCCATCACCCCGGCCCGCGCCAAAGTCGTCTCGTTCTCGAACCCTTACTACAACTCCTACATGGGCGTGATGGCGAAATCGGGCGCCAACGTGACCCCTGAAAACATCCGCGACCTCGTTCTGGGGGTCAAGGAAGGCACCACCGGCGCCCAGTGGGTCCAGAGCACCCTGCACCCCAAGGAAGCCCCGAAAGTCTATCCGGGCGATCAGGAAGCACTGGTTGCCGTGCTCTCCGGCCAGATTGACGCTTATCTGCAGGACGTTGCCATCGAGCTGGGACACGCGAAAAATTCCGAGGGCCAGGTAAAAGTTGTGGGCCGCTACAAGACCAACCAATCCTACGGGATCATGTTCCCGAAGGATTCCCCGAATATCGCCACCGTGAACAAAATTCTGGCTTGGTGCAAAAAGAAGGGCTTTTTGGAGCAGTTGTCCAAGACCTACCTGGGTCCGGCCTTCGGCGGTAATCCCGACGATGTCCCCATTTGGCCCGTCAAATGAGCATAAGCGTATCCGGTAGCCAGGGGGGGGCGTCTCGCACGGTGTCGGACACCCCCCGCGGCCTCGATCAACTGGCCTGGGCGGCCGTCATGAGCGTAGGGGCCACCATCACGTTTGTCGTCTGGGTGGCCTCAAATCTGTGGCGGATGGC
>JBJKPT010000566.1:0-9979 GCA_046706045.1 Desulfobacterales bacterium | reverse complement strand
GATATGGCGGCAACGGCGATGGTCTCGTCCGCCCTCTCCGCCGCCGGTCGCACCCGGTCAATCGAAAAGCAGGTGCTCGGTATTTTCCGGGAAGGCCACCGCAAACCCGTGGCGCCGCGCCAGGTCGTGTTCCCGTTCCCCATTTTCTCCCCACCCGGCCAGGATGCCCCGCACCCCGAGGGGGGCGGTGTTCCGGAGGTGATTGACCTTGTCGTCGACAAAAACGATGGACGGATACGGCGCCCGGGTGCGTTCGGCCAATCGCGTGAGGTGGGCGGTCTTTTGGACACCGGTGTCTTTGTCGAAAATCAACTCCGGATCAAATACGGCATCCAACCCAAAATGGGAGACCAGCGCCGCGACCGACGACCGGTCTTTGGCCGTGACCACCGCGATCCGGCCTCGCCTCCCGTGGCGGTGCAACAGCTCGGAAAACCATGGATAATCCTTGTGGAGCGCGAGCCATTGCTCTGGATCGCCCTCTCGCAACCGGTCCCGCTGCCGATAGAACTCGGCATGAAATGCCGTCCGCCAGCCGGCGTCGGTGGATTGAAAAAACGCGTCGTACGCCGCCTGATCGGAAATTGTCCGATTCTCCGCCACGGCCAAAAGGCTCACCCCGAAATCCTCGGCCCGGTTTCCGAGGGGGATCAACGCGCAAAACGCGGAAAAGATCTCCGGATCGAATCCTTCCGGGTCGCCCGGGTCATTGCCCCGGGGCAGAACGATTTCCGGGGATAACGCATTCAAGGCAAACTGCGCCACGCGAAAAAGCTCCTGCCGGCTGTCGCAGATGACCCCGTCAAAATCCAGGGCCAAAAATCTCGTTTCATCCATCTTGCAGTCCCTTTCGTCACGACCCGTCAGGATTTTTCCATCAGTCGGCAAACGGCTTTTTCCAGTCCGTCGAGGGTCAACTCGAACATGGGAAAGAGGGCTCCGATGGTTTGGATGGTCGGAGTGTAGGGCCACAGGCGCTCCGCCACGGGGTTGAGCCAGACGCGGTGGGCGAACGTCTCGGCGAGAAACCGCAACTGATCGAGGCTTCTCCGTCCGCTGCGCTCCCCGGCATAGATGGACCCATCGGCGGCCATCAGCTCATAGGGCGCCATGCTGGCATCGCCCACGAGGATCAGCCGGGTGTCGGGATCGAAGCGGGCGAATTCGGCGACCCGCAAGGGTTTGCGGATCCGGCCCGGGTCAGCCCAGAGATGGTCGTAGACCGTGTTGTGAAAAAAATAGGTCTTCACGTCCTTGAACTGTGCCCGGGCGTGGTCGAAGAGGTGCTGCACCACCGGAATGTAGGGATCCATGGACCAGCCTCCGTTGTCAATGGCGAGAATCACCTTGAGGCGGTCTTTGAGGCTGCGGGAAAATACGATCTCGATTTCCCCGGCATTTTTCATCGTCCGGTAGATGGTCGCGTCCACATCGACCTGGTCCTTGGGGCCGACCGGCACCATGTGGCGCAGCCGCTTCAGGGCTTCGCCCATGAGGGCCTCGGTCAGGATGCCGCTTTGGGAATAATCCTTGTACCGGCGCTCCATGGCGACTTTCACCGCCGATCGGTTCCGGGATCGGCCGCCCACCCGCAGGCCTCCCGGATGAAACCCGGAGTGGCCCACGGGAGAGGTGCCGCCGGTGCCGATCCAGTGGCTTCCGCCGTCATGACGCTCGGTCTGCTCCTCAAGGCGCCGGCGGAAATACTCGAGGAGTTCCTCGGAGGTGAGCCGCTGCAGGGCCGATGCGTCCATGCCCAGGGTGTCGGCCAGGGTCTTGGGATCCTGGAGCCATTGCTCGAGAAGGGCCCGGGTCAATTCGTCAAGAAACGCGTCGTCTGCCTCCGGCGGCAGATCGGCCCCTTTGAAGTGGTGGGAAAAAAGCTGATCGTAGGCATCAAAGTATCGTTCGCTCTTAACCAGGATGGATCGGGCGGCCGTGTAAAAATCGTCGAGGTCCGCGATCAGCCCGGTTTTCAGCGCTCGGTGCAGGGTTAGAAACGCCGTCGGTGTCACCGGCACCCCGTGATCCCGCAGCAGGTAAAAAAAATCGATAAACATCGTCAGCACACGGCAGCGGCAGTCAAAAGGGACGACGGCGGCTCACCACCTGGTTCGCCCGTTCGTAGTCCCCGCTTTTTTTGAAGAGCACGCCCATGAAAGGCACCTCCCCCTTGGCCAGGGCCCCGGGCCGAAAATCCGGATCGGCCTGGAGGGCGCGCAGCCAGTTGATCAACTCCCGGGTCGCCGGTTTTTTTTCCACGGCATCGATCTCGCGCAATCCATAAAACGTCTTGATGGCGGCCTCCATGAGATCGGCATCGATGGCGGGAAAATGCACCCCCACGATCCGGCGCATCATCGCCGGATCCGGGAACGCGATATGGTGAAAATTGCACCGGCCGAGAAACGGATCCGAAAGGTCCTTTTTCGCATTGGACGTGATGATGATCACCGGTCGGTTCCGGGCACGCACGGTCTTGTCGATCTCGACGATGTCAAATTCCATCTGATCGAGAACATCGAGCATGTCGTCCTGAAAATCGGAATCGGCCTTGTCGATCTCGTCGATCAGAAGTACCGTCCGTCGGTCGGCAGTAAACGCCTGGCCGATTTTTCCCATGCGAATGTAATCTTCGATGTTGCTGACATTCCGCTCGGAGTCGCCGAACCGGCTGTCGTTTAGCCGGGTCAAGGTATCGTACTGATAGAGCGCGTCCACGAGCTTCAGGCTCGATTTGACGTTCAACACCAGAAGGGGCATTTTCAGGCTTTCGGCGATGGCATGGGCCAGCATGGTCTTTCCCGTGCCCGGCTCGCCCTTGAGCAGGAGCGGCATCTCGAGAGCCATGGAAATGTTGACGATGCGGGCAAGTTCCTCGTCGAGGACGTAGCGATGGGCACCGGTAAACGCTTGAGGTTGCGGTATGGATGTCATGATCTCCTCGTCTGAACCGAATCCGTTATGTGCTGCGTAGCCGATGGGCCAGATCCCGGGTGAGGGCCAGCACCTTCCGGGCCTCTGCCGGCGTCCGGGAGCTGAGACCGCAGGCCGGGGTGATGGCGGATTGATCGCGGATCCGTTTCCAATCAATGCCCAGGGAAGCCGTGCGATCCAGCTGTTGGAAAAGTAGCGCGGCCAAGTTGTCGACGGTGGCCGCGTCGATATCTGCCGGATCGAAGGTGGGAACAATCCCCCATCCGAGCAACCCGCCTGCGGCAAGGAAGCGGCGGATGGCATCCGGATAAAGGATAAACCGGTCGAAATAGGTGAAGGCATCGAAATTGACAAGGTCCACGCCCGTATCCATGACCATGCCCCAATCGGTGTTGCCGCAGATATGGATGCCGGCGATGCCGCCGACCTCGTGGACGGCGTCGATGACCTCGCAAAGACAGGCCGTCACGTCTTCGCGGGTGATGCTGATAAATGCCGAGGAACCGAACCCGGCAAGCCCCGGCTCATCGATAAAGATGAGCACCGGCACGCCGAGATCGGAAAAAAACCGGACCTGCCAGCGGGCACGGGCCGCGATGAGCCGGGTGACCGCATCCCGCAGCTGAAGGTTGTAAAAAAGGGCCTGGCCGTTCTGATCCTTTACGGCCGTGGCCTGGGTGAACGGCCCGGTCACCTGGCCCTTGACCGCGAAAAGGGGGAGGTTGCGGGAAGCGATGGCTTCGTGCAGGGCGAAAAGCCCGGGGGCCTCGTCCTCGGTCAACGCAAAGGCCGACACCTGAAAATCCGCCGGCGGCGAATCGGCTTCGGCCAGCACGGTTTCGAAAAAAGCGATGGTTTCGGCATCAAAGCCCGGCGCATCGGTATCGATGAAAACCCGACCGTTGGACACGGTCAGTCCAGGCATGCCGGAGAGAAACTGCCGCATCATGCCTTCCCGGGGATGGACCGGCAACTGGGGCCAAACCGGAATTTCCGGGGTATGGGCAAGGACCCAGTCGACCGCTTCGGCGTGATTGGAGACGGGAAGGCTGCCGATCAGAATCGGCCGGCATCCCGGCAAAAAAACGGGGACGGGCATTTTGACGCCTCTGCTTTCGATGCTCCGGACTCGGGAGGAGCGGTGATGCCGATGGATCGATACCGGTTAAAAATCAGGCCTCACGCCTCTTTTCGACATCGCTGCGACATGCCGTAAGGGTCGAAAATTAACACAACGCCGCCGTATTGACAACTCACACACGACCTTTTTCCGGGTTCCATGCCCAGATGCAGGGCCGCTTCGGCTGCCGCGGGGGGCGTCGTGAAATCTCTTTTAATTCATTGAAAATAAAAAATATTTAAACGCGGTGAGACCCTCCCGAGCGAATTGACACCATCCGGTACGGGTGCTATAGCCTTTTAGACACGTTTCGGACTGCCGGAAACAGGATGTGCCGTGGCCGATATCATTTCTTTGGACAACAAGCGTCACGCCGCCCAGGTTCAAGGCGAAGCGATCCTTGCCGAACGCAAGCGGTTGGCAGCCCATACCCTGCTGAAGTTCACCCCCCGGGCCGCTCGATGTGAGCGCTGCGGCGATCCGGCGAGCACGCCACCACAAGCCGAATCCGGACGGCCGGCACCGTGGCGCATACCGTACCGGTTCTGCAAGGGGTGTGCGGCGGACTATCGGGATTATATCCTGCGGCTCAAAGGCGAATCGGAGATCGTTCATCCCTGGCAGACCGATTCCTGGCTGGAATCCTGGACCCGATGGATCGGATACCAAAGCGTTATGGATCGTTACCTGAAATCGAAAGCGTTTCGACAATTACTGGAAGCGGTCAAACAAGACGCGCCCGACAAATAGGAGGAGTGCAATGTTTGGTGGACTTGGAATGGGCGAACTGATTGTCATCCTGGTGATCGTTCTGATTATATTCGGTGCCGGCAAGTTGCCGGAACTCGGTTCCGGGCTCGGCAAGGCCATCCGGAACTTCAAGGGAGCCGCCGAGGATATCGAAGACAAGACCGAGGAAAAACCTAAAATCGACCAGAAAAAAGACACCCACTGACGAATTCAAGTGGATGGACACGCATCATGGATTTGCCGAAGGAACCGCCACGTCCCGTTTTTTTATTCGATTTCGCCCGGCTGTTGCTCATTCCGATGGCGTTAAGATGATTGCGCAGGGATTGAGGGAAAAAACGGTGGGGCCGGGGAATGGGGCGGGTGGGGACACGGCTGCCGCCAAGAAGTCCGGCGGGGACGCAAATTATGGGATTTTGTGGGTCGGCGGCGGCCCGGCTTGCCCGAAGGAAGCAACGAACACGGTTGTCGCAAAAAACCGCCGCCACCCGGAGTGCGAGAGGCCGAACGCGGCCTAATTTTTCTTGGAAGCGTACCCGTCGGCGTACCATCCGCCGCCCTTGAGTTCGAAACTGCACGTCGACAGGATCTTATGGGCCTTGCCCTTGCACCGCGGGCAATCGATACGACTCGTTCCCATACGAACCAGATCTTCCGTGATTTCACCACATTTTTCGCATTCGAATTCGTAAACCGGCATAATATTGACCTCTTGTTGAGATGTCTCCCCAAAAAATTTTAACCCATTCTAATCCCCTTCCCCGGCAAGTCAAGCGCTATGTGAACTGCCGTTGCAACCGTCGCCATTGCACGCTATGCTGAACCCCATGGATTCAATGGCCACAAGCGTTACGGCACCGTATCCCGGGCCGATTACCGTCAAGGAACTCCGGAGACGCCACGAGCACGCCCTCATCCGAAGCGAACAGGCGATTTTATGCCGGCCCGACATCTTCCGGGCACTGAACACCATCCTTCGGCACATCAACACCCATTCCGTCGATGTGGGCGTCTATTACCGCACGGCCCTGGATGTGGCCGAACTCCTCGAACGGCTGAGCGCCGGATTTCCCGATACCATTTTCCCCTATTTCATCGACAGCCTTCACCCTCGGCGTCAAGGACGGGCGTACCTGTTTCGGCTCCATTGCCTGGACCTGGCAGGGCAACTGGAGATGCTGGCGTGCTGGCGACGGGGCAGGCGGCCCCTGGTCTGCATAAAATAAAGACACGACATAACCCGGTGCCCGAAACCCAACCCATTGAAACAAAAGAGGAGTCCTTCCATGGCAGCGCATCCCTGGCCCACGTCCTTTTGGCCCGAAGGCGTTCCCCACGAGATCCACGGATACGAACGCCGATTGTTCGAGGTGCTGGACGATTCCGCCGCGGCATACCCGGATCAGATCTACACCCTGTTTGAAGATATTGGGCGAAGCTATCGGCAGGTACGCGAGACCGCCGATCGGATCGCTCACTTTCTGGCGGCATCCGGGATCGGCAAGGGCGATCGGGTCGCCATCTTTTTGCCGAACCTGCCCCAATACCCGGAGATTTTTTTCGGCATTCTGAAGGCCGGGGCCGTCTGCGTGACCTGCAATCCCCTTTACACGGCCAGCGAACTGAATTACCAGCTCGTCAATTCCGGGGTCCGGGTCCTGTTCTGCATGGACCATCCCAAATTCTATCCGACCACCTGCAAAGCCATCGAAAACACCTCGGTGGAGCTGGTGGTGATCTGCAACATCAAATCCTACCTGCCGAAAATGAAAGGCATCGTCGGCGGGCTGCTCGGCAAGATCCCCCGGGCCAAGCGGCACCTTCCGGGCCATCGAATGTTTGACGACATCGTGGCCGAAGCCCGGCCTCAGCCTCCGGCCGTCGAAATCGATCCCGCCAATGACCTTGCGGTCATCATCTATACCGGTGGTACCACCGGCGTTCCCAAGGGCGCATGCCTCACCCATGCCAACTTCGTCTACAATCTCATGGCCCTGGACGAGTGGGGCCGCCTGGTCCACGCGCCTGACAAGCCACCGGAACGTCTCCGCCACGGGGGCTTTCATACCTATCTCGGGGTGTTGCCCTGGTACCACAGCTTCGGGATGACGGTCGCCATGCTCGCGGCCTGCGCCTCCGGCAGCCGGCTGATCTGTGTTCCCGACCCCCGGGCCGGCGATCCGCCCTTTACCGAGGTTCTCAAACTCGTTCACCGCCACCGTCCCACGATCATGCCGGCCGTTCCAACGATCTTTATTGCATTCACCAACCATCCCCATATCGACCGCTATGACCTCACATCGTTGATGGGCTGTTTCAGCGGCGGGGCACCCCTGCCGCCGGAAGTCTGCAAACGGTTTGAAGAAAAAACCGGCGCCGTCATCTTCGAGGGTTATGGACTCAGCGAAACCACTCCGGTAGCGGCCTCCAATCCCACGGACCGAACCCGCCGGAAGATCGGCGCCATCGGGTTTCCGCTTCCCGGCACCGATATCAAGATCATGGATCTCGATATCGGGTTGCGGGAACTCCCCCGGGGCGAAGACGGCGAAATCGCCATCAGCGGCCCCCAGGTGATGAAGGGATACTGGAAAAAACCCGATGAAGACGAAGCCGTGTTTCGGGAGATCGACGGCCGGCGCTATTTTCTCACCGGCGATATCGGCCACGTGGACGAAAACGGATACATCCTCATCACCGACCGCAAAAAAGACATGATCCTCGTGGGCGGCTTCAACGTCTACCCCAGGGACGTGGAAGACATCCTCTACACGCATCCCAAAGTCCAGATCGTCGCCGTCATCGGTGTCCCGGACGAAAAAAGCGGAGAAACCGTCAAAGCCTTCATTCAGCTAAAACCCGGGGAAACCGCCACCGAGGCCGAATTTATCGCATTTTGCAAGACCCGCATGGCGGGATACAAGCGGCCGAAAATCATCGAATTCCGCGACCAGGTCCCGGTTTCTCACGTCGGCAAGGTGCTTCGGCGGATCCTTCGGGAAGAGGACCGCAAACAACGAGGGGCATGATGGGAGAGCACCCCTTTTCCCCTGATTCCCCCCGCGGCAGCATACTGGCCGGAATGTTGTGGATGTTCGTGATTTCCTTGCTGCTTTTCTGGCTTCCGGTGATAGGCCCCTTCATTGCCGGGCTGGTGGGCGGAAAAAAATCCGGCGGGGTGTTCGACGCCCTGGTGGCCGTTTTCCTGCCCGGCATCGTTCTCGGCGTTCTGCTCTTCGTCTTTGCCTCGGTGCTGACCGGGATCCCGCTGATCGGAGCCATGGCCGGTGCCGGCGGCTTCATCCTCTCCCTGGCCCACATCGGCCCCATGCTCGTGGGGGCCATCCTCGGGGGCGTTCTCGCCTGAACACACGATCGGCAATCTGCGTCCCCGGCCGTGTTTTTACCGGTGCTTCGCCCCCCGGAACCGTCGGACCGCTCTTCGAAACCGGCGGCGGTGATCCTCCGGCGGTTTTTTCCCGACATAGCGAAGGTTCACGTAAATCGCCACGATCTCGGCCGCGGCATCGGCAAGATCCGGCCGCAACCGCCGGATGCGAGCGAGATAGGCCACCGGGCCCTCGGCCGGGGCCCGTGGCAGGTCGGCTTGGGCCATCTTGCGGCAAAACCGGTTCCAGGCCGAGAGTACCGGATCCGGGCCGGGCGGCCCCCTTGACCGCGGCCCGCTCCGGATGAAGAAGATCACGGCGCCGAGGATCAGAAGAATGGCGCACACGGCGATCAGCGGCCCGCTCCAGGTGCCGTAGGAGAGGCCGAAACGCCTCAGGAACCGCGCCTGCTGGTCGTAGGAATAGGCCGCCACCCAACGGTACCACCGGATGTTGGCCGCATCCCAGATAAACCCCGCCCGACGGATCACTTCCCCTATTATTCCGTATCCGGCCAGGGACAGGAAGGCCGGCACATCCGCCGGCACCAGGGCCTGGGCCACCCCTTCCTCGATCCGGGCCGGAGCGACCACCGCCTTGGGATCCACCCTCACCCAGCCCTTGTGTTTCAGATAGACCTCGGTCCAGGCATGGGCATCGGACTGGTGCACGATGAGGTAATTGCCGATGGGATTTTCTTCCCCGCCCAGGTAGCCGGCGACCACGCGGGCGGGAACCCCGGCCGCGCGCATGAGAAAGGCAAATGCCGAGGCGTAGTGGGCGCAATAGCCGCTTCGGGCGTCAAAGAGAAAGGAGTCGATGCGCTCACCGGCCGCCGCCGGTGGGTTGAGGGTATAGGTGAACCCATGGTTCCGAAAAAAGGCCAGGGCCTTTTTCACGATGGTTTCGGCATCCGCTCCGCCGGCGGCCCATTCCCTGGCCAGTGCCCGGGCCCGGGGATTGCCGGCGGGAAGTGCGAGCGCGGCCCGTCGCTCCCGGGGCTGAATTCCTTCGTCCGCCCAACGGACCACCGACGTCACCCGGTAGCGGATGGGCTGAAAAATCCGGTGCCGGGAAAACAGCAGGTCTTCTCGGGTCAAAAGGGCGTCTTCGGGCGGCGCCAGGGGGCGATCCAGGGCGAAGAGCCATCGCTGCCGGTGAGGTTCGAGGGTCACGGTGTAACGGTACGTGTCGGTGCCGGTTCCGTGTCGTTTCCACCCTCCCCCGTACCCACGCCGCCAGATCCTGCCGTCAAAATCCCAGAAGACGATGCCGCGCCAATAGCGACTCCGGAGCGGCGGGAGCGCCCCGTCGAATTCAACCCGGAAGGCAACGGCGTCGGTTTTGACGAGCCGAATCACATCCCCGGGGGCCAGGCGATCGGAAAACCCGGCGGCCCCGGTCCGGCCCAGCATCGCACCCCAGAGGCCTCCCTGGATTCGGGGAAAAAGGGTGAACATGACGATGACCACGGGCACGGCCTCGAGAATCAACGCCGCCGACCGGCCAAAGTCCGCGAGCCAATCGGCGGCAGCACGTTGCTGGCGAATGAGGACCGCGGTGGTGATCCACACCGAGCACAGGCAATAGAGGGCCACGGCCAGGGTTTCAAAGGCGAGCAAGGCCCCGGCCGACAGAAAATAGACCATGAACAGGGTCACGATCCGATCGCGCCGTCCGTGGATTTCCATGGGTTTCAAGACGGCCATGAGGACAAAAAGGCCGATGCCGCCGTCCAAGCCGAAGATGCTGCCCTGGCCGATCCAGATCAGCACGACCCCGA
>JBJKPT010000565.1:0-1106 GCA_046706045.1 Desulfobacterales bacterium | reverse complement strand
CTCCAAGCAGCCCGCCGACGCCCGCGCCAATCAAGGCCGATTGGCCGTTATGCCCAACCACCGCCCCGGTGATGGCGCCGAGACCGGCGCCGATTCCCGCGCCCCATGCCGTGCCCTGGCCTTCCTTGGTCTGCATCGAAGCGCAGCCTGAAAGCAGGGCCACGATGGCCACCGCTGCGATAAGAATTTTCGCTTTCATGCGTGCCCCCCTTGACGCGGAATCCGTGCGCGTCTGCCGGGGGTGATGTTTCCTTTTCGTTCATCTCCGTCCATGATCGATCTCCTCTGCGGATACACGTAAATAGATAAGAAAGTTGTGCTTCCACCCGATGTCGGGTGTGTTTTCTGAGAACCCTGTGATGGTTCAAGCACGTATCATTCGAAACGCAACGCCCCGATCGGGTCCTTCCGGAACGCCTCCCAAACCGGGAAGGGCCGAAGGCGATGCCCATGAATCATGGCAAAGCCTCCCTTGATCGACCCCATGGACCATCTCCACAGGGGCCGTGGTTTTAATCCGGAAAGACGCACGGAACGGTTTCGCCGAGGCTCCGATGATCGCTTGGCCTACCCGGGCCATCCGGACCCCCCGGTTCAAATCATCGAATACCTCGGCGCCGAAACGATCCGACCGGCGGCTTCGTGGGCAACACCATAACCGTCCGGGATGAAGGAAGGGTGAAGATCGGGGAGTTTATTCCAAGACCATCTCCTCGTTCGCGGCAGATCTTTTGATGCTTCGGTCTCCTCATGAAATTGATCATCATCTTGCGATGGGGCGTTTTTCCCCTATTTGGCCGGCAATGGGGGATCGTTTTCATCTTCCGCTGTCTGTCGAATTCTCGAAACGCATCCAAGTCATCGGCTTTCGAGTCCATTGCCGCGTTGTCAATTTGCTTTTAAGGTGAGGATGAGAATGGTGATACGTTCTCAAGGCAGGAGGCCGCCCGTACTGGGTTCTATGCAGCGGCGGTCAGGTTCTTTGCCTGATCTTCCGCGGCCCGGACAATTTCTTGAATCGAGTCGACCTCCGGTTCGTCGAAGTCGCCCTCTCCGCATTGCCGGAACACCCTTGCCGGCACCGCATTCAGGGGCGGGTGATAGTC
>JBJKPT010000564.1:0-4943 GCA_046706045.1 Desulfobacterales bacterium | reverse complement strand
ATCCAAATCCGTGAAGCCATCCGCCGGCACATCATCTCCAGAAACGACACGTGGAAGGATATCGTCGGCAAAAAAAACGGGTTGTTCAAGTGGCTCGATACCTTTGCCCTGGAGTTCGGGCGCGGCGGCATGGTGCGGGCCGACCGGTTTCTGAACTCCCTCTTCGGCATGGTGGCCGCCGAGTCCTTCGAAGCGTTGGCCATCCCGCTCATGGTGGTGGCCGCGGATTTCTGGACGGCGGAAGAAGTCGTTATCGACCGCGGCCCGCTGCTTCCGGCGGTAAAGGCCAGCATGTCCATCCCGGGCATCTTTGCACCGGTTTCAATCGGCGATCGTGTGCTGGTGGACGGCGGCGTGGTCAACAACCTCCCCTACGAGCCGATCGCGCCGCGCTGCGACATCACGATCGCCGTGGACGTCACCGGCCACCGCAACCCTGCGGAACGGGCCGTGCCCAGTGTGTTCGAGGCGGTTTTCGGCGCCGTGGACATCATGACCGCAGCCGTCACCCGGGCCAAGATGGCACTTCGCCCGCCGGACATCTGCATTCGTCCGGACCTTCGCAACATCCGCATCCTCGAATTCGACAAGATCGAACAGGTCCTGGAACAGGCGGATCAAAGCACGGATACCCTGAAACGGACGCTCGACGAGCGGCTTGGCGCCGATGGATCGGAGCGCTGAAAAAAAGTTGCCCTGCAGGGCGACACGTCCCTGCCGGCCTTCCCGCGCTTTCCGTTTCCGCCGGTTGCCGGTACCGGCCGGTGAAAGGGCCGCGGGGCTTGGACTTTTTACCCGGCGATCTTGTATAACGATTCATCCGAAAAAACCGGATCCGGCCGGGGCGCCGGCCATTGCCGAAGCCCTCGGCGTCTTGCCCGGCGATTGCCTCCTTGTTGGCGATATGCCCGTGGACATGCAAACCACCGAGGCGGCCGGCATGCTGGACGTCGGCGCCTTGTGGGGCTATCGCCCGGCCCAAACCCTCCTTGACGGTGGGGCCCGGGTGCTGGCGCGTTCGCCTCGGATCTGGCCCAACTCATTTCTCGAACGTGAGGCGCCGTGGACGGCCCGGGACAACCATCAATGGAAAGCGGCGAATATCCGCCATTGCCCCGGGTGGCCGTGGGCGGGTTGATCATCAAGAACGAACGGGTGTTGCTGGTCAAGCGGGGAAAAGCGCCCGACAAGGGGCTGTGGGCCGTTCCCGGCGGCAGCGTTCATCTCGGGGAAACCCTGCAGGCGGCCGTCGAACGCGAGGTGCTCGAAGAAACCGGGGTCGTGGTCCATGCCGAGGATCCGATATTTACCTTTGATGCCATTCATCAAGACGACGCGGGCCGGGTCCGGTTTCATTACGTCGTCATCGATCTTCGGGCCGCCTACGTTTCCGGTGAGCCCGCGGCCGGAGACGATGCGGCCCAGTGCCGATGGGTCTCGGCCGAAGAAGGGGACTCCCTGCCCATGGGCGTTCATACCCGGCGTTTCCTGCACCGTTTTGCCCGATGGCCGGCGCCGGACGAACGATTCCGTCCGTAAATCCGGTGCCTCACGGAAATGACCGAAACATCAGGGTCGTAAGGCGCGGGAAGTGATGAAAAACGACCGTTTCAAGTGGAATGAAAAATACCGGACGCGGCGCGCGGAGACCGCGGCGGCGACGGCGGTCATGGCCCACCACCACCTGGCGCCCATGGGAAAGGCCTTGGACATCGCATCGGGCGCCGGGGGAAACGCCCGGTTCCTTGCCGAACGGGGATACGTCGTGGAAGCCATCGATATCGCCGATGCGGCCCTGCGCGGGCCGATGAACCGTCACTGCCGCATCCATGCGGTGTGCGCCGATCTGGATGCCTTCGACCTGCCCCGAAACCGGTATGCCCTGGTGATCAACATCCGGTACTTGAACCGCCGCCTGTTTCCGCAGATTCAGGAGGCCCTGATCCCCGGGGGCCTGGTGATCTTTGAGACCTTTCTCGAAACCGCCGCGGCCGACGGCGATACCCCCCGAAATCGCAACCACCTGTTGCGTACCAACGAACTGCTCCACGCCTTTCTCCGCATGGACGTCCTCTTTTACCGCGAAGCCGAACTCCCCGGTGAAGACGGCAGGGGCCGAAGCGCCACCCTGGCGGCCCGCCGCCCTCGGATGGACGAACTTTCCCGCGCCGGGTCGATGCCTTAGACCCCGTCCATCCACGGATCTGAAATTTCGCGCAAATTCAAGGCGGGGGGCAAGGCGCCGAGCCGCAGGCGCAAGACGATCCCGTCCCCGCCCAAAATCCAAGATCGGGCAAAGGGACCATTCGTGGATGGGCACTTGATATTTTCCACCCATCGGCTAATGTCAAATCGAATGCGGAAATGGACTTGAAAGAGGAGACGACATGACGGCTCGGCTTTATGGCGCCCTCGCCACCATCGGCTATCACCACCCCCTTCATCCCATTTTGGTCCATCTCACCATCGGCCTGGTCTTGGGCGGTTTCATCTTCCGGCTGGCCGCCGGATTTGCAAAACGCGCCGAACTCGACCGGACGGCCGCGCACTGCTTCACGCTGGCCCTGATCAGCGCCGTGCCCACGGCACTTTTGGGCTATATGGACTGGCAGCATTTCTATGGCGGGGCCTGGCTTTTTCCTTTCAAGGCCAAAATCGTTTTGGCGATCGTGTTGGTGGTGCTCCTGGCCGTGGCCGTGCGGTTGGCCGCCCCCAGCGGCCGCAAGATGCGGGGCAACGTCTTGGTTTACCTGTTGTGCGTGCTGACCGTTGCCGGGCTGGGTTATTTCGGCGGCGAGATCGTCTTCGGCCGGATCTCTCCCACCGGGCCGAAAAAGGCGGCGGCGGTCCCGGTTTCCGCGTCGGTTCATCGCGGTCAGGTGCTGTTTGCTCAACTCTGCGCGGGCTGTCACTATGCCGACCGAACCGACACCAAGGTCGGCCCGGGCCTTGCGGGTCTTTCCAAACGCAAGATCCTTCCGATCAGCAACTGGCCGAATACCGACGCCAATTTGCGCCGGCAAATCCGCACCCCGTTTGCCAAAATGCCGGCGTTTAAAAAGCTTACCGATACCCAGGTCGATGAACTGGTGGCGTATTTGAAAACGCTTTAAAGCGGGATGGGGGCCAACCGTCGGAACCGATCCAGGCACACCATGTGGATGACGGCCTTGACCGCCGGCCGGCTGCCTTGCGGGCGCCAGACCTCCTGATGCCAGATCTGACGGTAATCGCCATCGCGAACGAACCGGGACCGGATGTCGAGCAGATCGCCGAACTCGGCGCCGTCCTGGAAGGTGAGATCGGCCTTGTAAACGGCAAACCCCAGCCCGTTTTCCTTCCAGAGCCGGGCAAGGGCCGCGGCCCCGATGACCTGCTCCCGGGCGCGCTCGAAAAATTTCAGGTAATTCGCGTGGTAGACAACCCCGGAATGGTCCGTATCCTCATAAAAAACCTGAACCTGAAATCGGTATTCATTGTCCGGAATCACTTGCCCTCCTCCATTTGCGCAGCCCCGGTGCCGGCGTCGCCGTCGTCCCCGGGGCGCGCCAAATAGGGGTTGCCTCGCCAGGCCGCGGTCCGGTAAAAGCAGTGCGGATTGGACCCTCGAACGACCCTTTCGGCGTGCCCGGACGGAACGTGGGTCTTTTGGCCCGATACGGCGTTTCCGGGAGGTTTCGATCCCCCGCGGAGCAACGATCCGCCTTCAGACGAAAAATCCCTGCGGTCATGTTGCACACCAATATGCCCAGGTCCCGAGTGGATACCAAGGAGCCGTCATTTGAAATGGATCAACCCCTTTAACGGGATCCGCGCCCTGATTGACCGGGTCCTTGACCATACGCACCATCATTACCGGTTTATCCTGCCGCCGCAATCCGGCTCGGCAACGAATTTCCTTCTCGACCGGTTGTTTTCCGGCATCGTCTCGGACCCCAAGCAAATCGACACCCTGCGCGAATTCCCGGAAAGCGCCGTCGTGGTTTACGTCACCAAGCACAAGAGCAATTTTGATAAATTACTCTACCATCATCGCTTCCGGCAGCTCAAGGTTCCTTTCCCCACGGTGACGTTCAACTATCGGAACCTGTTCTGGATGCCGGTCGGCCGGTTGTGTCAGAGCGCCCTGGCCCACGCGGACCACTTTCTAAAAACGGGCCGGCTGCCGGATCCCATCGCCAGCGGATACGTGGAAGAACTTCTTTTGAACGGCCAGGCCGCCTTCATGTCGTTGCTGGAACGCCGCGAATTTTACCGCCGGTTTGTCCATTCGGGGCACGATCCCCTGCAACTCCTCATCCGGATGCAAAAAGAAACCGGTCGGCAGGTCATTTTCGTTCCGCTGCTGCTGTTTTTCGATCGAAAACCCGTACCGGCCAACGCCGCCGTCATCGATCTCATGTTCAGTTCAACCAGCCGCCTGGGAAAGCTCCGGCACATGATGGCGCTGATCCGCAAACCCGGTAAAATCTTTTTCGAACTGGCCGAGCCCATGGATCTGGGAGCGCATCTGAGAATGCACCCCGACGGCGATGCCGACAGTGAACAGGCGGCCATGGCCCTCCGGCTCGAACTCCTCGCCCGGATCAACCGCCACCGACAAGCCATCACGGGCCCGGGCCATTTATCCCGGGCCGAGTTGGAACAACAGATCCTGACCAGCGAACGGATGCAGGCATTCCTGACCCGGTACGCGGTCCGCCGGGACATCGATGTCCACAAAGCGCGCAAGGAAGCCGTCGGCTACTTGGACGAAATCGCGGCCCGCCTCAACCCGGCCTTCATTCAGGTCGGTCTGTGGGCGGTGCAATCCCTGTCAAAGGCCATGTTCGACGGCGTGACGGTCAACGAGGAAATGCTCAGCCGGCTGAAGAGCATCGGCAGCCGGAGTCCCCTCATCTTCGTCCCCTGTCACAAGAGTCACATGGACTCGCTTCTGGTCT
>JBJKPT010000563.1:0-1873 GCA_046706045.1 Desulfobacterales bacterium | reverse complement strand
GAGCCCCCTCTCCTTGGCTTCCTTAAGAATGAGCCCCATCCACAATCCACGATGGATGATGGCGCCCCGCAGCTTGTTGACGACATCGTCTTGGGTAATTTTCGGCTGATTCAGGATGCTCATCGCGGCCGCTCCCGTTTAAATGAAGATAAGGCGTGCCATCGGCCTTCTACTCTTCCTTTAATTCCTGTGCCAGCAGCGTCTTCGGCTCTTTCAGGAAGAAACTGGAAATCAGGCTCACCACCATGAGCACGATCAAGATTGTCAGGGAGTTCGTCATGGAACCGGTACTCCCGGATCGAAGGGCGTTCATTCCGAAAATGAACGCGATGCCGGAGATCTGGCCCATCAGGATCAAAAGCCCGTTGGACGTTCCTTCCGGCGTGGGATAGGTGGATTCCGCGCCCAATTGGAATCCGATGGGACCCGCGCTCAACAAGAAAAATCCCAACAAGAAGGCGCCGGCAAGCACCATGTCGTAGCCATGCGCATACGCCACGACCGCCAGGCCGAGGGTCGACCCGGCCAGGGCGGCGACGATGAATGGCGTGCGTTTGCGAATGTGATCCGACCACAGCGGCAAGACGATGGCACCCAAAATCCCGCCGGCGATCATCAATCCGCCCACGGTTCCCGCCTGGGTCCCGGAAAATCCCCGGGGCCGCAAAATGTCCTCGATCCAGGTCGTGACGGCGTTGAAGACGCCCAGGCCGATGAAGAAAATGAAGAGGAGCAGGACAAAATCCCGCTGGCGAAGAATTTTCTTCAGGCCGTCGAAGACCAGGGATCGGGCCTCCAGCTCCGGCGGGCAGGGCGGTGTGGGGGGGCGTTCCCGCGTAAGGACCACAAAGATCGCGGCGGCAATCATCGATGCCACTCCGAAAATCAAGAGCATATGAATAAAGCCATAGCTGACGGCCAGCCAGGGCGTGAGCGCCACCCCGCCCAAGATGCCCAGGTAGATGGCGAGCGACCCCAATCCCACCGCGGTGGCGCGTTCGTGCATGGGAAACCACTTGGCCGCCACACTGGTCACGGCATTCAAAACAAACGGTTGACCGACGGCGATACCGATTTGGGCGGTCAACACCAATGCGTAGTTGTCCGTGACCAGTCCGCGCATCAAACCAAAAATTCCGGTCAACACAGCACCGATGCCCACGCCGATTTTAATCCCGTAGGTATCGATCGCCCAGGACGCAGGAATCGAAACAACGATGTAGACGATCATGAAACTCATGGAGAGCAGGCCGATGTACAACTCGGAAACGCCGTAAAATTTTGCGGCTTCCACGGTTACCGGCGCAAAGGTGATCCACAGCAGCTGATTCAGCATGACGATGATCATGTAGGCTGCCAACACCACCCAACGGTACCCATAAACCTTGAATTCGGAATGTTCCGGCATCCCACGTCCTCCCCTTTTTCAGTCCGACCCCGTTCACGTTGGAATATCATGGAGACGTCTATGATTTCATGCGTTTCTACCCCTCCAGATCAACGCCCAATTCCTTTTGAATCTTTTCTCCCCTAAAGGACAATCGACTCACCGCGGATTGGCAGACGTTCAGTTTCCCTGCAATTTCAACCGTGGTCATGCCTATCATTCGACGCGCCCAGAAACATACGAGCGCCCTGGCCTCGACCGTACGGGGGGACTTTCCCAGGGCGGTTACCTCCTCGGGGTTCATTCCCATGGCTTCGGCAACCCGGCTCACCGCACGGTCGAAATCGTATCCCTTGGCCTTCAGACGGTATTTTTGCTCAAACCGCTCCTCCGCGGACTTTAGGACGGTCTCGACGAAGTCGCCGTCGCCCAGAATGCGCTCGTCCCCCGTGATGCGGATACCGGCCCTTCGAAGCCCTTTGAGGG
>JBJKPT010000562.1:0-2714 GCA_046706045.1 Desulfobacterales bacterium | reverse complement strand
ACGGGTTCGGCCGCACCGGCATTGCCGTGGCCGGGATGTGCCGGGCCACGAAGTCCAGGGACGGGGCCAGGTCCGCTTCCCGATGGGGTTCCAGCGTGATGATCGGCGGGGGTTCGGCGCGGGTCCGCAAAAATGCAAGCAAAGGGGAAAAATCGATGCCGCCGTGACCCGGCGGCAGGTGGGCGTCGCGGTCCCCGAAATTGTCATGGAGGTGGATTTCGCCGATAAACGGCGCGACCACGGAGACCCATTCCGTGAGCCGGCCGTTTCCAAAGGCGTTCTGGTGGCCCGTGTCGAGACAGCAACCCACCCCGAGACCGGCCAGGGGCTCAATCAGCATGGCAAGCTCCTCGGGCCGGGTTTCGTAGACGTTTTCCAGCAGCAGGCGGCTGCCCGCCATGCCGAGGGCGGCGGCCAGGGCGGCCCAGGTATCGGCGGCGGCCTTCCGCCACTCGGCCTGAAAATAGCCGTAGCACCGTTCGTCGTAGCCCCCGTGGCAGACCACGACGGCCGGTCGGAAGATGGCGGCCAGAGCGGCCAGCCGTGAAAACCGATCCCGGGTCACGGCGCGGATCCGCGCATCGCCCGATCCGGCGGAAAGATCGACAAACGGGCCGTGGAGGGTGATCCGGCGGCCGGCCCTGGAAAAGGTTTCGGCCACGGCCGCGCAGTCCTCGTCCGTCACCGTATCCAGAACGGACGCCTCCAGCCCGAGCTCCGGGTTCAGCCCTTCCTTGAGAAACAGCGCCCGATACCCCTCGGACAGCATCCGGAACGGCAGGTTCACCTGTACGCGGTCTTTCGTGTTGTCCATTTGGGGCATCCCTTCGCCAGGATTTCAATTGCATCCCACGGCCGACCCCCGGAGGAAACGCAGGCTGGAAAAAGCCTCATCCAAATCGCCATCGAAATCGGGATCGCCATCGGAATCGAAAGGTCTCGGGAATGGCGGGTTCGGCCGGTTCCTGGAAATCGATCCCGATTTCGATTTCGATGAACGCGAACCTTTTAGCTTCCTGCCGTTGGGAAAGCGTCACGCGTGTCCGTCTGCATGCTCGATCCAACGGTCACGGCCGCATCCCCTTTTCCCCGGACCCCACGGACCTGGGAAAGACCGGACAGAAACCAATGGATGACCTCCGGGTCGGTGAGGTGTTCGTAGATTCCTCCCTCGGGCAGCAGCCCTCGAAGTTTCCCGTCGTATAAAAAAGCCGATAGAAGCTCCATTCCCGCACCGCGGCGATCCGTTGGATCGAGGCGCCGGTCCGCGGCCATCGGACGGGGGGCGGGCAAGGCGAGTCCCTCATCGATCACCGATTTCATGAAATTGACCATCCGGCCGAGCCGCAGCAGGGTGACCGATTGCAGGCGACTCGTCGTGTCGTCGATCGGGATCGCCGTGGCCCGCATGAGGGCCGTTTCCGCCGGCAGCCGCCCGGATTGCCGACAGTCCTCGAAGTCAAGGCTTCCGGGCGCCGGATAGTAGACGGAGACCCCGGCAAGGGTGCGGCGGCCGGCAAGGGCCAAAAGATCCGCCACAGATCGGGCCGGGTCCTGGCCCGGTGCGCCGACGATGATGTACCCGACGGCCGACAACCCCCGGGCCTCAGCCCAGCCAAGGGCGTTATCGAAGGCGCGGCCGACGTCGGGGCGACGGAACCGGGCCAGGGTCGCCGGATCCAGGGAACCCACGGAAAGGTTCAACGCCCGGAACCCGGCCCCGTGCATTCGGCCGATCAGGTCTTCGTCCAGGGATGGCGGGAAAAGACCGTTCATGGCCCGCAGTTCGAGCCGGTCGCCGAAGCGTTGCCGGATGCCCTCGAGGATATCGACGAACCAGGCTCGGTCCAGGGCGAGGTGTTCGTCCTCGAAATCGACAAACCGGGCATCGAAGCGGGCCACGGCGTCGAGCAGTTCGGCCATGACGTGCCCGACGTCGCGGCGCCGGTAGGGCGTGGTGCTGCCCGCACCCATGCAGCAGTAGCTGCACCGCATGGGGCAGCCGCGGCTGGCCACGACGGTTGCGGCTCCCCGGCCGTTTCGGCGGTAGTAACGCGAATCGATGTGATCGAGGGCGGAAGGCGCCGGCACGTTCAAAGACCCGGCGATGGCCGGGCGCCGCACCGTCACCCCGCCGGCGGGGTTGCGGAAGGCGATCCCGGGCACCGAGAGCACATCTCCCTTTGTAAAAAGCGCACGCGCCAGGGCCGGCATCCCGATCTCCCCGTCCCCCCGCAGCACGAAATCCACGGCCGGATGGTCCAAGACCGCTTCGGGCAGCGCCGTCGGGTGGTGGCCGCCCATCGCGACGACGGCATCGGGCAGGGCACGGCGCAGTGTGGCCGCCGCCGCCATGGCCTCGTCGGCGTAGGCGGTGAACAAGGCACTGATGCCGACCAGCCATGCCCCGGATTGCCGCGCGACCCGTTCCATCTGCGCAAAACCGTAACCGAAATGCCGGAACCCGTAAAACAGGGCAAACGGGGAGCGATCCGGCCGGCCATAGTGCGGCTCAAGGTATGCCATGGCCGGCGGGGTTTCGATCCGCCGGGATTTGGCGGTGGCCAGGGCATCGAAGATGGCCACGGAAAATCCGTCCGCCTCCAGGGCCGCGGCAATGGCGGCAAGCCCGATGGGCATGGTCCGCTTGGACGTCAGGTAAAAGTCCCGGATCGGGGGTTGAACCAGAAGGACGTCGGTGCGCATGGGTTCGG
>JBJKPT010000561.1:0-6653 GCA_046706045.1 Desulfobacterales bacterium | reverse complement strand
ATCCGGCGGCCACCGATCCGGGAAAAGGGGAAACGGCGGCGGCCCCCGGTGCAACCGAGGCCCGGGGCGGCGGGAAACGGCCGGGCTCCGGCCCAACCCCGGCATCCGATTTCGCGGTCACCGCGATCGTTTCCGTCTACCGGGCCGAACGGTTCATGGCCCGGCGGATGGAAAACCTTACGGCCCAGAGCCTTTTTGCCAAAGGCGGACTCGAGATCGTGGTGATCGACAGCGCGTCCCCGGAGGATGAACGCGGCATTGTCACCGCCGGCGGCCCGGGCGCCGGCGCGGTCCGCTATTACCGCACCCCCGCGCGCGAAACGGTTTACGCGGCCTGGAGCCGGGGGGCGCGCATGGCCCGGGGCCGGTACGTGGTGAACGCCAATGCCGACGACCGGTTTTCCGAAGACGGCCTGGAACGCATGGCCCGGATGCTGGACGCCGATCCGACGATCGATGCCGTCTACGGCGACTGGTGGATGACGGAAACGGAAAACGACTCGTTTTCTTCGGGGTCGCCCAAAACCCGATACCGGTACCCGGCCTTTCATCCGGCCTTCTTGTTCTACATGCAGGCGAGCTCCCACGCCGTCATGGTGCGCCGGGAGGTGGTGGCTCGGCTCGGGTATTTCGACGGCCGGTACCGGGTTTTCGGAGACCGGGAATTCATGTTCCGGTTTGCCGAGGCCGGCCGCCGGGCCGAAAGACTCGACGCGGTGGTCGGGCTCTACCTGAAAAATCCCGATAGCCTTGAGCGAAGCGTCCCGGAAGCGGTCGCCGGCGAGTGCGTGCCGCTCTACCGGCGCTTTGCCGAACCGGCCCGGTTCGCCCGGCTTTTCGGCATGGCGTGGCCCGGCGACCCAAAAGTCCTGGCCCGGGCCTACGCGGCTGCCGGCTCCCTGGGCCATGCGCTCTACGGGCCGGGCGGGCATGCCCTGGACAGTGCGGAATTCCTGTTGGAACGGGCCACGGCACTCGATCCCGGCCATGCCGGGGCGTCGATCAACCGGGCCGTGATCGCCGCATCCCGGGCACGATGGGACGCGGCCGGGCGTTTTCTCGACGCGGCCCGGGACCGGGCCGATCCGGCCCTATCCGCCGCGATCGACCACAACCGCCGCCGGATGGCCGAAAAGGCGACCGACGCCGGCGTCTATCGCTGGATCCGGGATCCGGGGATGCCGGCCGGTCCCCGGATCGATCCGGCCGGCAGTGCACCGATGCGGGATGTTTATCGATGAATCCGACCGTTGCCCAGCGCGCCCGCACGCGTTTTTACCGGGGGGATGCGGTCGGCGCCGTGCGTCTTTTGGCCGAGGCCATCCGCCGGGCGCCGAAAGATCCCGCGCCCTATCTCGACGCCGCCGGCTACCTCGTCGAAGACAACGACCCGGAGCATGCCCTGGCGATCCTCGACGCCCTGGCCGCGGCCATCCCGGAGCGGGCTGCCGAGCCGGCCCCGGCCCTGCTTCGGGCCCGGTGCCGGGTGATGGCAAACGATACGGCCGGTGCCGCGGAGCTCCTTCTGCGCGCGGAAGAAGCCGGGGCCGATCCGGGCGGCATCCTTTTGGTCGAAGGACTGGCGGCGTTGGCCGAAGGGGATCAAAAAACCGCCGAAGACCGGTTTTCCGCTGCGGCCGAACGCTTCGACCGGGCCGAGGCCCGGGCACGGCTCGCGGACCTTTACCGGGGGCAGGGGAGGGTTTGCGAGGCGATGCGCCTTTCGACCCGGGCCTTTGACCAGGCGCCGGAGCACGCGGTGGTCGCCGCCGCCTTCCACGCGGCGGCCATCGCCGCGGACGCCCTGGATGCGGCCGTGGCCCGGTTTTCCCGGGCCCGCGGGCGGTTTCCCCGTCATTTCCGGTTGGGATGCCTTCACATCGATCTCCTGAGCCGTCAAGGCCGATGGGCCGAAGCCTTTGCCGAAGTCCGTCATGCCCTGGCCCGGATCGCCTATTCCGACGGGATGCTCGACGGGGCGTTGGCCCTCAAGGCCCGCGCCGACGCGGCGCGGCCGCCGGCCCCGGATCGGGCGGTCCGCCTCTCCGTGTGCATGATCGTCAAGGACGTGGCCGCGGATCTTGCCCGGTGCCTTCACAGTGTCGCACCGGTGGCCGACGAGTTCGTGGTGGTGGACACCGGCTCCACGGACCGGAGCCCGGACGTGGCCCGGCTCTTCGGCGCCCGGGTGGTCTCCACGGCCTGGACCGATGATTTTTCCGCGGCCCGCAACCGTGCCCTGGAACTTGCCGCCGGCCGCTGGATCCTGAGCGTGGACGCCGACGAGACCCTTTCCGCGGCCGACCATGACCGGCTCCGCGCCCTGATTCCGGAAACACCGTCCGGCGATGCGGCGTTTTCCATCGTGACCCGCAACTACACCCTTCGGATGAACGCCCTGGGATGGCGGCCGAACGGCGGGGACTACCCGGAGGATGCCGAGGGCATGGGCTGGTTTCCCAGCGAGAAGGTCCGGCTCTTTCCCAACCGGCCCGGGATCCGGTTTCACTACCCGGTGCACGAACTCGTGGAACCGTCGCTGCGGGCCATGGGCGTCCCGGTCCGTCCCTGCGACATCGTGGTCCATCATTACGGGAAACTTAACGAGGACCGGACCCGGGAAAAAGGCGAGGCCTATTTTCGCATCGGGATGAAGAAACGCGATCGGCTCACCGGCGATCCCATGGCCTTGCGGGAACTGGCCGTCCAGGCCATGAACCTGGAGCACTTCGAAGCGGCCGTGCCCCTGTGGCAAGAGATTCTCACGGCTTGGCCGGATTCGGCCGAGGCCCATCTGAATTACGGCACGGCCTGCTGGCAGACCGGCCGCCTTGACGCGGCCCTTGACGCGGCACGCATCGCGGTGCGGCAGGCCCCGGACATGCCCGAGGCCCGGTTCAACGAGGCCCTGGCCCTGTTGCACCTGGGCCGGGCCCCGGAGGCCCGCGTGCTCCTGGAGCGCCTCGTGGACCGGCGACCCGGGTATGCGGCGGCCCGGTTCATGGGCGCCGTGGCCTGTGCCGCGGCCGGAGACCGGGATCGGGCCGCGGCCGCCTTGAAGGCGCTTCAGGACACGGTCCTCGGCCCCGGGCTTGGCATCTCCGTTGCCACGGCCGCCGACGGGTTGCGGGCCGCCGGTCACGGCGAAGCGGCCGCCAGCGTGGAAGCCGCGGCCCGGGCGGCGGGCATCGGATCGCCGGGGCCGGAATCATCGAGGAAATCGGGGAATGGGTAACGGTTCGGACATCGCAGGGCGAATCAAGACCCTTTTGGCCGCCGGCCGCCCGGCCCCGGCCGAGGCCTTGTGCCGCGAGTGGATCGAAAACCGCGACGATCCGGAAGGCCGTTATCTTTTCGGCATGGTCTGCGCTTTCAAAAAGGACGGGACCGGGGCGCGGAGGTGGCTTCGGGCCGCGGCCGCGGCCCTGCCGGGCCGGCCCGACATCGCTTACAACCTCGGGGTGGTCCTGAACGATGCCGGAGAAACCGCGGCCGCCGCGGATGCGTGGCGCCGGGTGCTCGCGATCGATCCGTCCGCAATCGATGCCCGCTACAACCTGGCCCGGGCACTGACGGACCTGGGCGATGCCCGGGGGGCCGCCGATGCCTACGAGATCCTGCTGAGGGAGGTCCCCGGCCATAAGAACGCCCTGTTCAATCTGGGAAATCTCAAGGCCGGCGCCGATGCGTTTCCGGAGGCCGCCGCCCTTTTTGAGCGGGTTCTGGCCATGGATCCGCATCGGACGGATGCCTGGATCAACCTCGGCCTGGTCCGGAAGCAGGCCGGCGACCTCCCGGCCGCGGAAGCCGGCTTCCGCCGGGCCGTTGCTCTGGATCCGGCGAATGCCGACGCCCACTGGCACCTGGCCCAGGCCCTGCTGCTCGAAAGACGGTGGGCCGAGGGCTGGGCCGAGTACGAATGGCGGCTGAAGCGCCGTGGCGCGCCCGTGGTGAACCCGGCCGTCCCCTCATGGGACGGCCGCCGGCTTGCCACCGGCCCCCTGGTGTTGTGGGCCGAACAGGGCCTGGGCGATGCGATCCAGTTCGTTCGCTACGCGCGGTTTGCCGCCGAACGGACCGATGCCGTGATCGTCTATTGCCACGGCGCTCTGGCGCGGCTTTTCCAGAGCGTTCCCGGGGTCTCACGGAGCGTCCCCTTCGGGGGGGCGCTGCCGGAAGCCGCGGCCCAGGCCCCTCTGATGAGCCTTCCCCATCGGCTCGACCTGCCGGAGCCGATGACGGTCTGGAACGGTCCGTACCTGACCGGCGCCTCAAATCCAAGGCCGGCCGCCGGCGGGCTCCGGGCCGGGATTGCCTGGGCCGGAAACCCCGAGCACGAAAACGACCGGCACCGGAGCCTGGACCTCGGCCGGCTGGAACCGCTCTTCGAAATTCCGGGCGTCCGGTGGACGAGCCTCCAGGCAGGGCCCCGGCGCGCGGATCTTCTCCGAAGGGGGCTATCCCACCGGGTGGAGGATCCCATGGCCGCGGTCCGGGACATGGCCGATACCGCGGGTATCCTTGCCGGCCAGGACCTGGTGGTTTCCGTGGACACGGCCGTGGCCCATCTGGCCGGCGCCATGGGAATCCCCGTCTGTCTTCTCCTGCCGGCCGTGCCCGACTGGCGCTGGGGCCGGAAGACGGTCGATACGCCGTGGTACCCGTCCACGCGTCTCTTCCGGCAACGCCGGTTGGGCGACTGGGCCCCGGTGGTGGCGACGTTGAAGACCACGCTGACCCGGGCGGCGGAAAGCCCGGAAAACAGGATCTCCTTCGGAAGATCCGGAATCGGCCCCGAATCATGACCCCTGATGCCGATCCCCGTTTTGAAGGTTCCGGCACCCCGATGGAGGACGCCGACCGGATGGCGGCCCTGGCCGCGACGGCCCTCCATCGTGGCGAGACCGACCGGGCCGAAGGGCTGGTTCAGGCGTTCGTGAGAAGTTTCGAAGATCCGGCCGAGGGGTGGTACCGGCTGGGGGCGCGGCTTCGCGAGGCCGGCCGGCCGGAGGCCGCGGGCTGCTTGGAGGCGGCCCTTCTCCGGCGGCCGGGGAAGTCGGCCGCGCGGTTTCAACTGGCCCTGGCCTGCCGTGACGCCCATCGATTCGACGATGCCGTCGCGCATCTGCGGGCGGTTGTTTCCGAAAGCCGGTTGCCGGAGCCGGTCCTTGCGGCGGCCGGGACCCTGTTCCGGCAGATGGGCCGGATTCCCGAGGCGAGGGACTGCTATCGGCAGGCCGCATCCCAGGGAACGGCCGACGGCCGGATCCTTTCCAACCTCGGCCTCTGCGAAAAGCTTCTGGGGGGCGCTTCGGCCGCCGAGGCCGCCTTTCGTGCGGCCCTGGACCGGCACCCCGATCTGGTCGAGGCCCACAACAACCTTTCCGTGGTGCTTGTGGAGACCGGGCGGATCACCGAGGCCCTAATGCACTGCGACGCGGCCCTGCGCCTTCGGCCGGGGTTCGCCGAAGCCTTGAACAACCGGGCACGGGCCTGCCAGTACGGCGGCCGGGTCCGCGAAAGCCTGAAATGGTATGCGGCGGCGGTCGCGGCCGCGCCGTCGGATCCCTCCATCGGCTCGAACCATGTTTACGCCCATTGCTATGCGGACGATTTGAGCCCGGCGGCCGTGGCCGCGGCCCACCGCCGCTGGGCTTCCACGTTCGCTCCCCCCGGGGGCCCAGCGGTCGGCTCCGCCCGGTGCCATGCCACCGGTCGCCGGCTGCGCATCGGTTATGTATCCCCGGACCTGCGGCAGCATCCCGTGGGGACCTTTCTTTGGCCGGTGATCGCCCATCACGACAAGCGTCGCTTCCGGATCTTCTGTTTTTCCGATACCCGCCGGCCGGACGGGGTGACCCGGCGGCTCCGGGCCGCGGCCGACGACTGGCATGACACCGCCGGACTGGACGATACGGCGCTCGCCGACCGCATCCGGGCCTGCGGCATCGACGTCCTTGTGGATCTGGCCGGTCACACCGAGGGTAACCGGCTTTCGGTATTTTCAAAACGGGCCGCGCCGGTTCAGGTCTCCTGGCTGGGATACCCGGCCACCACCGGGCTTTCCGCCATGGATTGCCGGATCACCGACCCTCTTGCCGACCCGCCGGGCGAAACCGAGGCGCTCCATACGGAAACCCTGGTGCGGGTCTCCCCGCCGTTTCTCTGCTTTGCGCCGCCGGTTAAAGCCCCGGCCGCGGGCGCTCCGCCGGTGACCGCCACCGGTCGCATCACCTTCGGAAGCTTCAACAACCTCGCCAAGGTGAACCCGGCGGTCATCGCCTGCTGGGCCCGGCTTCTCAAGCGGGTGCCGACGGCCGCGCTGCTCATGAAATTCAAGTCCCTTGCCGATTCCGGGGTCCGCGCCCTTATCCTTTCCCGGTTTGCCGCCCACGGGGTTGCGGCCGAGCGGATCCACCTCGCCGGATACGCCCGGACCCTGGAAGATCACCTCGGTTTCTACCACCGGGTCGATATCGCTCTGGACACCTTTCCCTACAACGGGACGACCACCACCTGCGAGGCCCTGTGGATGGGGGTGCCGGTGGTGGCCCTGGCCGGTTCGGCCCACGCCGGCCGCGTGGGGGTCAGTCTCTTGACGTCCGTGGGTCTCGGCGCTCTGGCGGCCGCCGACACCGATGCCTATGTGGCGA
>JBJKPT010000560.1:0-3291 GCA_046706045.1 Desulfobacterales bacterium | reverse complement strand
TGGTGGCGGAAAACCGTCAGTCCCTGGCGCCCGGAGATGGGTTGGACCTGGTGCTGGATCAAAATGCCGTCCAGGAGGTCGTGCAGGCCCTTGAAGGAAGCGGTATCGGCGTTTGCCTGAGCGTTGCGCCGGACCCGGAGCAGATCAAGATCGCCCATCGGTTGAACGTTCGGGGCGTCGAAATTTTCATCGGCGAAGCGCAGGGCATCGTCGGACGCGTCCTGGAGCGGGTTCTCGACGCCGTAAGGCTCGCCGCCAAGCTCCGATTGGAAATCCACGTGGGAAACGGCCTGGATTATGCCTTGGCCGAACGGTTGGGGGAAGTACGCGAGATCGACTGGCTGGTGGCCGGCCAATGCATCGTTTCCCGCGGGGTGTTGTTCGGTCTGGATTGTGCGGTGCGCGACATGCGGGCCCGAATCCGGCCCTCGGGATCTTGGCAAGCGCCCGGTCTGAAATAGGGCCATGCGGGGTTCCGCTCCATAAACGGAGCTCGGCAGACCCGGTCGGCAGTCGACCGCGGACCGAATTCCGATGCACCCCGGGGTGCTGTCAAACTTTGGATTTTTTCACCGAGGGGTGACCGATGATGTACGCCGTAACCGCCCGCGAAATGCGGGAAATGGACCAAAACACCATTGACGCCTTCGGGATTCCGGGGCGGGTGTTGATGGAAAACGCCGGCCGCGGGGCTGCACGGATATTGATCGAACGCTACCCGGATGCCCATCGCATGGCCATAGGGGTCATGGCCGGCCGCGGAAACAACGGTGGCGATGGTTTTGTGATGGCCCGGTGCCTTTCCGAACAGGGGGCCCGGGTCACGGTGTACCTGCTCGGGGCGTCGGAACGGGTCTCCGGGGATGCGGCCGCCAACCTCGGCCTGTTGGCGCCCCTGGGCATTCCGGTGATCGAAGCGGCCGAGGAAGGCGCCTTCCGGGAGAACGACGCCGCCATGACACGGCAGGACCTGTGGGTGGACGCGATCTTCGGCACGGGATTGAACGCACCGGTGGCCGGCCATTATCGGACGGCCATCGACTGGCTGAACCGGTCCGGCCGGCCGGTTTTTGCCGTGGACATCGCCTCGGGCCTGGATGCCGATACCGGCCAAATTCTGGGCACGGCGGTGCGGGCGGACACGACGGCGACCTTTGCCTATCCCAAGGTAGGCCATCTGGTCTACCCGGGCGCGGCCCATACCGGCCACCTGGAGGTCATTGACATCGGCATTCCACGCCGGATCGCCGACGCGGTGAATCCCAGGCAGTCGTTGACGACCCGCGAGACCGTGGCCGCCGGATTCCGCCGACGGCCACCGGAAACCCACAAGGGGGATGCCGGGCACCTGCTGGTCGTCGCGGGCGGCATCGGAAAGACCGGGGCCGCGGCCATGGCCGCGAGGGCGGCCCTTCGCACCGGTGCCGGCCTGGTCACCGTGGGGACGCCGGAAGCGGCGAACCCGATCCTGGAAGGGCTCATCATCGAGGCCATGACCGCCCCCCTGCCCCAGACCGCGGAAGGGGCATTGTCGGAAACGGCCGCGGAACCCATTCGATCCCTTCTGGCGGGCAAACGCTGCCTTGCCCTGGGCCCGGGCATCGGCACGGCACCGGAGACCCGCAGGCTGGTGGAATTCCTGGTCTCAACCTGCACGGTGCCGATGGTCATCGACGCCGACGGATTGAACGCCCTCGCCGGGCAATTGGCGCTGTTGGCCCGAAAAAACGCCCCCGTGATCTTAACTCCCCATCCGGGAGAAATGGCGCGGCTTTGCGGCATTCCGACGGCCGAGGTGCAAAAGGACCGCATCGGCTGTGCCCGCCGGTTCGCCACGGCAAACGACGTCATTCTGGTGCTCAAGGGCGCCCGGAGCCTCGTCGCGTTTCCCGACGGCCGCATCGCGATCAATACGACCGGCAATCCCGGGATGGCCGCCGGCGGCATGGGCGATGTGCTTACCGGCATCATCGCCGGCCTCATCACCCAGGGGCATTCGCCGGAGTCGGCCGCCGTCGCCGGCACATGGCTGCACGGAGAGGCCGCCGACGAGCTTTCCCATGCCATCGGGGACCGGGGCTATCTGGCAACGGAGGTCGTCGACCGGATTGCGCACCGGATCGAAGCCCTGTTTCGATCGGAGACGCGTTGATGGCCGCATCGGCGCCCGAACCGACGGTGAGCCTCGTCTCCTTCGATGAAGCCCAGACCCATCGACTCGGCGCCCTCATCGGCGAGCGCGCCCAACCCGGAACCGCGATCGCCCTGCATGGAAATCTCGGCAGCGGGAAAACGGTGCTCGTCCGGGGTCTGGCCCAGGGCCTGGAGGTTCCGCAGACGTTTCGCGTGACCAGCCCGACCTACACCCTGATCCACGTGTACCCGGGCCGGATGCCCCTGATCCACGCGGATTTCTACCGCCTGGCGGCGCCGGTCGATCCGGAAGACCTCGGCATGGACGATTTGCCCGGCGCCGAGGGGGTCACGGTCATCGAGTGGCCGGAGCGGTTGGTACCGGACCCGGCCTGGGATCGGATCACCGTGGAATTTCAGATTGTGAACGAAACGCAGCGCCGGATCCGGCTCTCGGCCCACGGCCGCATTGCCGCCGGCCTGTTGGCGAAGATCGAACCGGCATTGAAGGAGCTGAAATGGGTCTGATGGTTCAAAAATACGGCGGCACATCGGTTGCCAACATCGAACGCATCCGCAACGTGGCCGGCCGCGTCGGCCGGGCCTACACGGCCGGAAACGACGTGGTGGTCGTGGTGTCGGCCATGGCCGGGGTCACCGACAGCCTCATCGAGCTGGCCAAAAAGGCGGCCGGCGCCCCGGACCGGCGCGAGATGGATGTCCTGCTCGCCACCGGGGAACAGACGACATCCGCCATTCTGGCGATGATGCTCAAATCCATGGGCTACCCGGCCGTGTCCCTGCTCGGTTTTCAGGCCCATGTGCGGACGGACTGCGCCTTTGGAAACGCCCGGATTCTGGGGATCGATACCGACCGGCTTCACCAGTATTTGGATAAACGCCACATCGTCGTGGTGGCCGGCTTCCAGGGGGCCGATGCCAACGGCGACATCACCACCCTGGGCCGAGGGGGATCGGATACCTCGGCCGTGGCGATCGCCGCGGCGTTGAAGGCCGACCAGTGCGAAATCTACACCGATGTGGACGGGATCTACACCACCGACCCGAACATCTGCAGCCGGGCCCGGAAAATCTCCCGGATCTCCTACGAGGAAACCTTGGAGATGGCCAGCCTCGGGGCCAAGGTGCTTCAGATCC
>JBJKPT010000559.1:0-4994 GCA_046706045.1 Desulfobacterales bacterium | reverse complement strand
GGGCGAAGATGGCCGAAGAGATGTCCGGACCGAAGGGCACGATGCGGGTGTTCCAGCCGATCTGCACCCCGGCGTCGAGCAACTGCTGCGCCACGGTGGTGCCGTTCTGATTGGCGGCGAGGAAGATATAAAGGGACCGTTTCTGGTATTCTTCGACGATCATCTTGGCGGTATCCGGATCCGGGGCCGCGCCGACGATGGCGGCAAACCCCGGGGCCGAACCGTCGACGAACTCGACACCGCGCTTACGGAAGACCGTATCGTCGGCGGCGCCCAGCCAGATTTTTCCGGCGTCCTCGTCGATTTCCTCGGAATGAAGGTAAAAATCCGGCTGCTCGAGATACCGGAGCGCCTCCTCGATTTCAAAGGCCAGAAGGGCGGCCATCCCGGCATCCAACAGGGGGCCGAGGTAGGGCAGGTGGTTTTTGCCCTTGACGTGCGGGGGCAGGAGCTTTCGGGCGAAATCCAGGGGTTTTTTCATATCTTCGAGGGTTTCCACCTTGAGTCCCAGCAGGGAATAGATCACCGGCAGGTAATAGGCGGTGTTGGGAAACCCGACCTTGGTATCGGCGTTGTGGCTGTCCAAGGCATGCTGGTAATTGCCTTCGACCTTGGACACGATGTTGTAGCCACCCTGGATGGCGGCGAATGCGACAAGTCTCGACATGTATTCCTCCTTCGTTGAGGATTTGTCTGTTGGTTATGCTTGGAGCTTCTGACGATCGGCCATGTCCATGAGGACGCGTTCCCGGGCCTTGTCGATGCCCAGTTCTTTGCGCTTCTTGTCGATGTGGGCGATCATCTTCCGGGCCATTTCGTTGGGATCGATGGCGAGATCCCACATGCCGCCGTATAATTTTTCCATCTCGTTGAAGAGATAGTCCTGGAACACCGGCGCGCCGGTGACCGGCAGGGTGACGCCGAACAGGGTGTAGACGCCCGAGGCCACGAAGTAGTGGCCGATGCTGATGGCTTTTTCGCTCATCCATTCCGGAGCCGCGCCGGCGGCGGGCAGATCCCGGATGTCCTTTCCGAGCCCTCCCGCCTTGACGACCTCCGTCGCCGCCAAAAGGATCCGGCTGTTGTCGACGCAGGAGCCGAGGTGCAGGACCGGCGGGATACCGACGGTTTCGCAGACTTCGGCGAGTCCCGGTCCGCAGAAGACCTGGGCGGTGTCCGGGGTGAGAAGCCCTTCCATGGCGCAGGCGATGCCGTTGCAGCCCGTGGTCAGAACGATCACGTCGTTTTTGATGAGTTCCTTGACCAGCTGGATGTGACCCTCGTTGTGCCGGGTCCGGGCGTTGTTGCAGCCGACGACGCCGGCGATGCCGCGGATGCGGCCGTTGATGATGTTGTCGTTCAGGGTGTAGTAGACGCCGCGGAACGTGCCGCCCAGGTGGTACTTGATGGACTCGACGCCGAAACCGGCGATCTGGGTGGCCTTGTGCCGCGGGATCATGACCTCGGCGCCGCGGTTCTGGAAGTTGTCGATGGCCATCTTGACGATGCGCCGGGCATCTTCCATGGCGTGGTGCTCGTCGAACTCGATGTGCAGCACATTGTCTTGCTCCATCCTGGCGATGGGATGGGTGGTGATGAGCTTGGTGTGGAAGCATTTGGCCACGTTGGCCAGGTTCTGGAAGATGCATTGGATGTCAACGACCATGGCATCGCAGGCGCCGGTGATGATGGCCAGTTCCTGCTGCAGGAAAGTGCCTGCCGGCGGAACCCCGTGGCGCTGGAGCACCTCGTTTCCGGTGCAGCAGATGCCGCCCAGCTGGATGCCCCTGGCGCCCTTGCTCTTGGCGTAGTCGACCATCTCCTTGGACTGGGCCGAGGCCACGATCATCTCCGAGAGGATCGGCTCGTGGCCGTGGATGATGATGTTGACGTGATCTTCCTTCAGGATGCCCAGGTTGGCCTCGCTTTGGAGCGGGTAGGGGGTGCCGAACAAAACGTCCTGAAGGTCCGTGGCCAGCATGGAACCGCCCCATCCGTCGGCCAGCGCCGCGCGGGTGCCCTGCTTCATCAGGTTCTTGTAGTCCTGATCCACGCCCATGTGGGTGCGGTGCATGATTTCGACGATTTCCCGGTCGATGTTCCGGGGCAGAACGCCGAGTTTCTTCCATCGCTCGTAGAGGGGCTGAGGCGCACGCTTCATGTAAAGCAGTTCACCGTCGGATTTACCCCATTCGCCAAGCGCTTTTTCGGCGACTTCCAGCGCGATTTCGTCGATATCCCGGTCTTTGGTCTCCCCGTCGACCTCGACGGTGGTGGCCACTCCCAGATGCGGGGCAATGGCGAGCAGTTTGGCCTGATCCTTGATTTTGTAGTCGCCGGTTTCTTTTTTGGCCACAGACATGAAAACCTCGGCCACACCGCGACCGTGGTCCGAATGCGCCGCGGCGCCGCCGGCGATCATGCGGATGAAATTTCGGGCCGCGATCGTATTCGGGGTGGCCCCGCACAGACCCTTTCGAGTATCTTCGCCCTCAATGCCGCCCTTCGGGAGCGGCAGGCGGCAGGGCCCCATCGCGCAGTTCTTGCAACAAATGCCTTGGATGCCGATGTTGCAGGGTTTCATGGCGGCGGCACGGTCAAAGACCGTTTCGATGCCGAGGTTCTGAGCGCGCCGGAGCATCTCCTGGGTCGCGGGATCGATGGACGCCGCGATCGGATCGGCTGTTTTTCCGGCTTTTTCTTTTTCTTCTGCCATTCGAGGTTCCTCCTCAAAATTGGTTACGTTGGCAATCGGGCGATGGTTGCGGGATTCAGACGCCGCGGCGATGGATCCGGTCCAGTTCGTAGATCATCTTGTCGAGCTTGGACATCTGCACGGGAGCCGGGGTCTTGGAAACGTCGGTGGCGGCTTCGGTCCGGTTAGCCTGCCGTTCTTCCCGTTCCTTGGCGCGTTTTTCGCGAATGGCCGCTTCCTCGGCCTCGCGTTTGGCGACGGCGACGGCGTCGGCTTTGGCCTTGGCGTCGGCCTCGGCTCTGGCCCTGGCCTTGGCGTCGGCGTCGGCTTTGGCCGCAGCGTCGGCTTTGGCTTTGGCCTCGGCTTCGGCCTGGGCCTTGGCCGCGGCGTCATCCACCGCCGGCGCGGCGGCGGCCGGCGCGGCGGCTTTCGGCGGTGCCGCCGGCTTGGGTGCCGCGGCCTTCTTGGGTGCTGCGGCCTTCTTGGGTGCCGCGGTTTTGGCCGGCGCGGCTTTCTTCGGCGCTTCGGCCTTGACCGGTGCGGCCTTCTTCGCCGCTTCTTCTTCGATCTTCAGATCCGGTGCCGGGGCAAGGGCCGCGTAGTTGACCTCCACGATGGGCAGGCGTTTGGTGATGGCGGCGACATCGGCCGCCAATCCGCCTTCGGCCAGAAGCGCGATGAAGGCCTTGGTCAGCCGGATCGATTCCGGATGGCGCATGATCAGGATATTGGATCCGGCCATGAGGTAGGCCACGGCGCCGACGGCTTCCATGAGAATGCCGCGGCGTTCGGGATCTCCTAAGGTTGGGGCCTCGGCGGCACTCTGCTTGGCTTCCTTGCATTTCCAGACTTCGTTGCCGAGGTTGTTGATCAGGGGCAACTGCAGTTTGTCGTCGCCCTGAACCATGGCGGCCATGCCGATGCGTTCCATCACCGAGTAGGAATATTCCAAGCCGTACCCCAGGCCACCGGTGGTCGGGTCGATCACGACCTTGTCCATGGGCACACCGAGGTTTTCCAGGAGGATGTTGACCTGTTTGGCGAGGTTGACATCGATCGGGGAAGAAGAAATGATCGTGTGGCCATAGGCCATGGCCGCGGCGCCGATGCCCTTGTGGTTCTTATCTTCAACCGGGCCGATGGTGAGATTGGCGCCCTGGTGGTCTTCGCAGATTTTTTTAAAAACGCGTTCGTCCTTTTCGCCGTTGGCCGAGCCCCAGAGGATCAGGGGAACGTCGATGGCCTTGAGGACTTTGCCGACCGTCGCCGATGCGGCTTCGGGTTCGGCGTTGGTGCCGTTGGGATCGGTGCTCTTCAGTTGCAGCACGATCATTTCGGCTCCGTAGGCGTCGACACATTTTTTTGCCCAGGCAGCCGGATCGGACACCACGTCTTCGAACGGCTTGAGGGCGGCTTCGGGCCAGTCTTCCGGTACCATGTCCCAGATTTCCATGGCGATCTTGGGCGTATTGGGCATCTTCCCCTCGAACTGGTAGAAGGGATAGCAGTTCTGTCCTCCGACTTTCACGGCGCGGTCGCCCTTTCCGATGGAAATCTCCTTGATACCGCCGGAATACGTTTCCTTAAAAAATTCGAAACCCAATGTCTGTCTCCTTTTCGAGGTTTGGCTGTTCACCCAGCAATGCCGTTACGATCTGTAACTTTCGCTGCTTATCGCGCAATGGTCTCTTTCCATGGGTGTGGTATCGACCTCCCTTCCTTAATTGAAATAGATCTATCCCTCTCGGTATTGACCGATATCGATTATTCCGTCACCGGCAGGTGCCGGTGGCAAAATCCGATGTGATTCGACGCGGGAACCCCCCTGATATGGTCGAATATTACCATTTATATGGCGACCCTCCCTTTGTCAATAGACGAATCCTGAATGAAACTCGCACAGGAAATTCAAGAAATTCAACCCGTAAGCCGTTTCCGGGCTTCCATGCGGGCCTTGAGTTTCGGGAATTGGTTCGTATCGGTATGGGGCAGAAACAGGGCGGCCACGTAGTTGTCCATGTAGGAGGCGGTTTCCGAGAGTTCGAAGTTGGTCATCATCCGGGTCACTTCCACCACGTCCCGCCGGATCCGGTTCGTGAGGGAACTCATCCGTGCGCCCAAAAGCGAGCCGTTGCCGATGAAGATGACCCGGTCCGGATCGATTTCCGGCAACAGGCCGATGGTCATGGCTTTTTCGAGATCGATGTAGCTGCCGAATCCGCCGGCCAGGATGATCTGTTCGATGTCGGAGATGCTCATGCCGACTTCGGCCAGAAGGGTCATGCAGCCGCTGTAGATG
>JBJKPT010000558.1:0-5181 GCA_046706045.1 Desulfobacterales bacterium | reverse complement strand
CCCAGGTACCATCCGGATTCCTCTGAGCCCCGGTATAGGCTCCACCGCAGACCCAGGCACCATCCGGATTCTTCTGAGCACCTGTATAGGCTCCACCGCAGACCCAGGGACCATCTGGATTCTTCTGGGCATTAAGGTAGGCTCCAAATAGGGGTCTCTGGAATGCTATCAAGGATAGGACAACAAGGGACAATCGAGCGACTCGATTCATTGGAGTTGTCTCCTATTCCTATTAGAATGGATTCCTTAGCGGAACGTTTTTTGTGCCCCACTGTTAGAGATGGTTAGGTATATTTTCAATTTTCTTCTGACGAATATTACCAATTTTTATATTCCCATTTTTATTGCAACGTATTTGATTAATTGGCATTCCTCTATCAAGGGATCGGGGTCGGGCCAAGCTATATTCATAATTATCGAGTGGTTAGCTTAAAAATGGGGCTCTTCGGCCTTATATCGATGTTTCTGGGTGCAAAAAGATCGTTTTAAGCATCCGCGGTCTAGTTGGATTCGGCGGAAACGATTCCCGCCGCCGGTCGCATTTGCGCAGTCGGAGCCCCTTTACTGGGCTTTTTTCATTATCCCCCGCTGAAACATCTCAAAGGCGATCCGAAGGGTTTGCTTCAGGTAGTCTTTTTCTTCGTTGATGATCTTCTTGCTGGTGGTCCACAGGATGACGCCGGAAAACAAGGCCCAGAAGATATCGGCCAGGGCGACCGGGTGATAGGACTCGAAGACACCGGCCTCGATCCCCCGCTCGAACACCTTGGCAATGGCGCCGATGGACTTGCGGGAAAGATCCTCAATTTCGGCCATCAGTTTGTCGGAGAGGTTCTTTAGGGTCTCGCTCGACTGGAGATGAAACATGTTGATGAGGATGAGCGGGTCGAAGGCGTAGACATCGTACATGGCTTCGATCAGCGCGCCGAGCCGTTTTTCCGCATCCATCTCTTCCTTGTTCACGTGTTCGACACGGATGTGAAGGTACTGCAGAATTCTTAGCGAGAGGGATGCGTAGAGCTCTTCCTTGTTCTTGAAATAGAGATACAACGTGTCCGGGCTCAGTTCGGCCTCCTGGGCGATGTCCTCCATGGTGGCCTTGTTGAATCCCTTTTGGGAGAAAACGCGTTTGGCGGCGACGATGATCTGCTGGCGCCGACGCTCCTTTTCGCGCTCTTTGCGTTCCTGTATACCCATTGCCGTCTATTTCCTGAATTCCATTTATTTGAAGAATATAGATGAAATGAATATTCAATCTACTATTTTATTTCTTCAATTCGGTCAAGTCAAATTATGGTGCGCGTTCGTCATCGGGTGCCGGGAAGCGACAGGCGGGCGGTGGAAATGCCTCGATATCCAAAAAAAGTCAATTTAAAACCGGTGGAGGGAATGTCAAGGATGGGGGATCCGGAAAAAAGCGACTCATCGGAGTCAGAAAAACTGGGCGGCTTCCTGCATGATCCGCCTCACGCTCTCGGCGATGTCCTTCAACGCATCGGGGCCCATGTTCAGGGCCAGGGCGATCGGCGACTGGGACGGCATCGCGTTGGGGTCCTCATCGAACACGCGGTAGTCCAGGTGATTCGCCACGGTGTTGGCCAGATGGAGCACCAGGCTCTCCCGGGGCATCTCCTCGGAGATTTCCGTCGCCGTGTGCTGGGCCACGGCCTTGATGATGGTCGCGGCGTATTTCCAGCGCTTGAGCATGGCGCTGCCGAACTCGGGGTAAAACGGGGCGACCGAGGCCCGCAACGTGCCCATGTCCATCGGCTCGGTGACCGGAAGGCGCTCCGACAGGGTCTTGAACAGCACCACCCGGCCGATCTCATGCACCAGACCGATGAAGAAATAGGTCTCCGCATCGGCCAGTCCGAGGTGCCGGGCGATGCCCACGGCCGCGTATCCGCTGGAGAGCCCGTGCAGCCAGAGCCGCTCCATCAACCGGCGGAATTTGATGTTCTTGGTTTCGTAAAGGCTCTTGCTGGCAATGGCCGTGACGAGCTTGCGCGTTTCGAGCTGGCCGATGCGGGAAATGGCGGTCCGCACCGACGTGATCTGCTCGAGCCCGCGGTAGTAGGGTGAGTTGGCCACGGAAATCAGACGGATCGAGATCACCGCATCCCGCTCGATGACCGCGACCAATTCGTCGCTTTTGGCGGTGGGGTTGTTCAGTACGGCGTCCACGTCCTGCACCACCCGGGGCAGCACCGGCAGCGTGATCTTTCCCTCCTTGAACTGCGCGATGATCTCCTGGATGATTTCCTTGACCGACGCCGCCGCCTCGTTTTCCTCCGCGGCCTGGCGCCGTTGCAGGGTCCCGCCGTTACGGATGAACCGGACGAAGCGCTTGACGAGATCCCGGTCGTAGTGCTTTCCAGCGTCCTCGACAAGCGCCGCCAGGGCCTTTTCGGATTCCACCGCTTTCCGGTACGGCCGGGCCGACGTCATGGCATCGTAGCTGTCGACGATGGCCAGCATCCGGGCTCCCAGGGGGATGGCGTTGCCTTTGAGCCCCTCGGGGTAGCCCGACCCGTCGAAGGCCTCGTGGTGGTGGCGGAACATGGGTGCCACGTCCTGGAGGATGGTCATGTTCGAGATGATGTCGCTGCCCAGGATCGGATGCTGATGGATAACGGCCATCTCCCCTTCCTCCAGCGGCCCGGGCTTGTTCAGCGTCTCGCTGGAGACGTAGACCATTCCGATATCGTGGAGGAGTCCTCCAAAATAGATCTTTTCGACCTTGGCCTGTTCCGACAGCTTGAGGGTCTTGGTGAACCCGACGCAGAGTTCGGCCACACGCTCCCCATGCTCCCGCAGGTAGTCGTCCTTCTTTTCCATGACGGAGACCAGGGTGCCGACCAATTCGGTGAGGAATCGATTGATCGGGTTGTCGGAACTCATTCGGCCAATCCACCTCCGGGGCAAGGGTGGGAAGGGTCTTTTCCGGGCGAAAAGCGACCCTTTCCGTCTGAAAGCGGAATCCTTATAGCAACACCATCGGTCGGCCGTCAAACCCCAAGCGGACGATCGGCTCGATTCCGGCCCGGGAGCTCTCAGGCGCCTTCGGAACCGGGATCCGGCTCCGGGATGAACTTGTATCCGACGCTGCGGATGCTTTTGAAATGGACCGGCTCCTTGGGGTTGGCCTCGAAATATTTTCGGAACCGGACGATGAAATTGTCCACGGTACGGGTCGTCATGCCGCCCACGTAACCCCAGCCGATTTCCAAGATTTTCTGCCGGGACAAGGGGCGGTCCCGGTTGATGACGAACAGCTTGAGCAGCTTCAATTCCTGTTCCGTGAGGGCGACGACCCCGGAGCGGCCCCGGGCGGTTCCCGCCTGAAAATCGATGTGGTTCCCGCCGAAGTCGAACTGCTGCGGCGAGGCCTGGCGCGAATCCCCGGCCCCGGCCTCCTCCCGGCGATTCCACCGGGAGCGCTTGAGCAGCCGCTCGATCCGGAGAAGAAACTCCTCCAGGTTGAAGGGCTTGGTGAGGTAATCGTCCACCCCGAAGGCCAAGCCCTTGATCCGGTCATCGGGCGCGGCTTTGGCCGAGAGGATGAGAATCGGCAACCGCTCGTCTTCCAAACGGATGTTTTGAAGCACCGAAAGCCCGTCGATGCCCGGTAGCATGATGTCCAGCACGATCAGGTCCGGATGCCATCCCCTCCAGCGCTCCAAACCGCTGACCCCGTCTTCGGCGACCTCGACGGTATATCCCTGGAGGGTCAGGTTCAGTTTCAGGCCTTCGGCGATGTGCCGCTCGTCTTCGACGATCAGGATGCGTGGCGCCGGTTGCGTGTTCATCGGTTGCCTCGGTCCACCCCGGAAGGGGTTCGCTTGGTAAGGGGCAGGGAAACGGTGAATACCGTCCCTTTTCCCGGTCCTTCGCTTCTGGCCCGGACCCGCCCCTTGTGGATCCGGGCAATGTTCTGGACCAGGTTGAGCCCAAGACCGCTGCCCTTGGTCAGCATGCGCCGGGGCAGGCCCACCTGGTAAAATTTCCGAAACACCTTTTTCGCCTCTGCCGGTGCAAGGCCAATCCCGTTGTCGGCCACGTGGACATGGAGCCACCGCTCATCCCGGGAAAAACGGATGTCCACACGCGCAACCGGCGATTCGTTGTTTTTCAAGGCTTTGGTCAAGTGGTTGATCACCAGCTTTTAAAACAGGGGAAGAACCACGGCGTGCAACACGCCACCGCTCTGCGGCGGATGGACCCGGATCTCGGCCCCCTCGAACAGGACGGCGTTCTGCCCCACGCACCGATGGATGGTTTCGACCAGGTCGCTGGTGGCAAAATGGCCTCGATAGCTTTTGCTCTCCAGGCGGGCCAGGTTCAGGATCCGGTTGATGTTTTCCGACAGCCGGACCACGTCGGCAAGCATGTAATCGAGGCATCGATGCCGATCGGCAGCCGACAGCTCGTGGCGTTGAAACGTTTCCAGAAACAACCGCAGCGAAGTCACCGGGGTCTTCAGTTCATGGGTGAAGTTGTTGATGAAATTCTGTTGGAGCCGATACAATTGAAGGGTTTTCAGGTTGTACAAAAAAATGGTGAAAATACCCATGAGGATGATGCCCACGAGAACCGAGAGCACCACCACGACGACGCCGGTCTGCGGGGTGATCATCTGGACCGAGTCGATTTCGAAACGCCGCATCAGGCTGTCCAGCCCGGCGCTGACCTCCATGTACCACCGGATGTACAAAAAAAACGACAGCCCGAGCGCGATCACGGAAAACACGAAAATGGCGATGGGATGCCGGAACCATGGGGGGCGTTGCATGCATCCCGTGTTAATGCATTCCGCGGGATGCGTCAACGCCGCGGCATGCGGGAGCCTCCGTTGCGGGCGGCGTGTGTAAAAAAAATGTAAAACACCTCCCGCCGTCCTTCTCACACCCCCCGGATTCCACTACAACTGCCCCCCGTGCAGGCCATCCGCCGGCGCGCGTCCGAATGCCCTAAAAAAACAATGCCGCCGTCCATGGCCATGAACGAGGAATGAGGCCCCATGCACCGTTTTATCCGCACCGCACACGGCGTGCTGATACTCCTGGCGTTTGCGTTGAACACCATTTTCTGGGTCTGTCCCCTGATGGTCATGGCCCTGATCAAGGGTCTTCTTCCCCTGCGCCGGTGGCGCAAAGGGTGCGATCCGATCCTGAACGGGAT
>JBJKPT010000557.1:0-1904 GCA_046706045.1 Desulfobacterales bacterium | reverse complement strand
CATCGGTCTCAGCGTCTGCCGCATCCTCGCCGTGGAGGGGCTCGTCATCGCGGTGGACGCCATCGACGCCCGCGACCAAAGCCCCATCGTCGACATCAAGTGCTACATCCCGCCGGAGCCCGATCCGACCGATGTTCGGGTTCCGGACTGGGTCGTCCGCGACGGTCATCGACCCGACCCCGGTAGGGCGATGTCCATTTAACCCGTGCCCATCCACGGATGACGCGAAAAGGGTCCGCCATGCTATCCGAACTGGAAGGCCGGCTCGAACGCATCACCTTCAGCAATGAGGAGAGCGGGTTCACCGTGGCCCGGGTGCGGGTCGACGGACGCCTGGAACCGGTGACGGTGATCGGGCGGTTGGTGGCGGTCCGGCCCGGCGAAACCCTTGCCATGAGAGGCGACTGGCATCGGCACCCGCGGTTCGGCGACCAGTTCCGGATCTCCGATTACCGGGTCCGGATGCCGGTGACGGAGCACGGGATTCGCAAATACCTCGGCTCCGGGCTCATCAACGGGCTCGGGCCGAAAATGGCCGAACGGATCGTGAACCGCTTCGGCCTTTCCACCCTGGACGTCATTGCCAACAACATCGAACGGCTGGCCGAAGTCGAAGGGATCGGACCGAAACGGATCGCCGGCATCGCCGGCGCCTGGCGTGAACAGGAAGAGATCCGGGACCTGATGCTCTTTCTCCAGGACCACGACGTCGGCACGGGGCTTGCGGTCCGGATCTTCCGGCGCTACGGAACCCAGGCCATCGCCCTGCTCCGGGAAAACCCCTTTCGTCTGGCCGCGGACATCGCCGGCATCGGATTCGTGATCGCCGATCGGATCGCCACCAAGCTCGGGATGGCCGCCGACGCCCCCCAGCGCATCCAGGCCGGCGTGATGCACACGCTGGAACAGCTTGCCGGCGAAGGGCATGTCTATGCGCCCTACCCCCGGCTGGTGGAGGCTTCGATGGCGCTTCTCCGTGCCGATCGAGAACAGATCGTTTCGGCCGTCGAGATCGCCGCCCGGGAAAAAACCGTGGTCATCGAGGACCTGAACACGCGCCTCGCGGGATTTCAACCCGATCGGAAAGCGGTGTACCTCTCCCGCTACCACCGGTGCGAGACCGGTGTCGCCCGGGAACTCAAGCGGCTCCTGACCGCCGGTCGGCGGGTTTCCATCCGTGCCCCCCAACGGGCTCTTTCCTGGGTGGCGGACCGCCTGCGATTCGATCTCGCCGAGGCTCAGCGCAAGGCGGTTCTTGCCGCCGTCACCCGGAAATGCCTGGTGGTGACCGGTGGTCCGGGCACGGGAAAAACGACCATCATCCGGGCCGTCCTCGACATCCACCGGCAGGCCGGAGCGCGGATGCTCTGCGCGGCCCCCACGGGCCGTGCGGCCAAGCGGATGCGCGAGGCCACCGGTTACCCGGCCCGCACCATCCACCGGATGCTCGAATTCAGCCCCACGGACGGCGGTTTTCAAAGAAACCGGGAACGGCCCCTGGACTGCGATCTTCTCGTGGTGGACGAGGCCTCCATGATCGACACCGTGCTGATGCACCAGCTGGTGAAGGCCATCCCCGACGGCGCCACCCTGATGCTCGTGGGCGACATCCACCAGGTGCCGTCGGTGGGCGCCGGAATCGTGCTGGGGGATATCATCGCCTCGGGTTGCCTGCCCGTGATCCGGCTGACGGAAATCTTTCGCCAGGCCCGCGCCAGTCGGATCGTAACGAGCGCCCACGCCATCAACGCCGGCCGGATGCCTTCCGTCAACGAGCCTGGAGACGACACCGATTTTTATTTCATCACCCAGGAGGATCCGGACGCGGTGCGGGAAATCATCGTGCGCCTCGTTACCGAACGCATCCCGGAGCGCTTCGGGGTCGACCCCATCGATGACATCCA
>JBJKPT010000556.1:0-17567 GCA_046706045.1 Desulfobacterales bacterium | reverse complement strand
CGGCCGGGAACCAGATGGACACCCGGAGCATGGAGAACGAAAAGCCCACGACAAGGGCGTCGATGCTGGTGGCAATGGACAGGAGCACCAGGCTGATGCCCCGGGTGGGATCGCTTTTCGGGGCATCGGGGGCACCGGTGCGTGGCTTCCATGCGGATCGGATCATGTTTGCGCCGATCAGGACAAGCAACCCGAAGGCGATCCAATCGGCATAGCGTATCATGAACCCGCGAACGGCCAGACCGAAGGACCAGCCGATCACCGGCGTCAACGCCTGAAACAGAGCGAAGTGCCACGACAGGCGGAAGATCTGTCGAGCCCCCACACGCTTGAGGGCCACTCCCGTGGCAACGGCCACGGCAAATCCATCCAAGGCCAGGGCCGCGGCGATGATCACGATTTGAAATGGTGGCATCGTTTCCTCGTCATTCGATCGAACCGTTTCCTTCGTGCACCATTGACGAAATTTCCTTATATCCGAGATCGCGGCGCCCGGCAAACCCATCCGCATCGGCGCACGGTTTCCCGTTTGGTCGGGTCGGCATTGACAGGCCGGCGGGTGGGTATATAATGGACACCGGTCGGCTTGCGGCGTCGCGCGGTGCCATGCCATGGCATCGGGCGGACAGGGGGGAACCTGCGATGCATCAGATATCGGCGGAAGAAACCTACCGTGACGGAGACGTCGTCTTTGAACAAGGCAGCCACGGCGATTGGGTTTACATTATCCTGGAAGGGGCGGTGGCGCTTTACAAGGAAGCCGACGGTGAATCCGTGCTCCTCGAAACCCTTGCGGCCGGTGAGATTTTCGGCGAAATCGAGTTCATTGCCGATACCCCGCGAATCGCCACGGCAAGGGCCAAGGGGAAGACGGTGCTCGGTATTGTCGATCGGCACTATTTGGATGAAGACTTCAACAGACTTTCGGAAAGTTTTCGCCAGATCCTCATCCGGCTGACCGAGCGGATCACGAAGTTGACGAACGAGGCCGTCGAAGGTCAGCTCCGGCGGCGGACACCGCGGGTGCCCAAGGTGTTGACCCTGTCTTTCAGAAATCGTGCAGGGTTGATTCAAGCGTTTTCGGAAAACCTCAACGCCGCCGGCATGTTCATCAAGACGGCCAGCCCTTTGCCTGCGGGCGAACGGTTTTTTCTCAATCTCCAATTGCCCGACCATCAGACGCCGATTCGAGTCGGGTGCGAGGTCGTCTGGCAGCGGCCCGCCTCGGACGCGGCGGCCGGTCAGCCCGAAGGGATGGGGGTCAAATTTCTTCAGATCACCAGCGCCGACCGGGAACACATCCGCAGGGTGCTCGCCGAAGCCACCCAGGGCAATCGGTAGGATCCGGGTCATGAAGGCTTCCGGTGGGGGACCCCCATCGCGCGAATCCAGGGGCGCTTCATCCAATATCGATGGACGCGCGGCGTCTCCTTCTTGAATCCGGAATGAAAAAGCCAAGTCCCGATCGCTGGATCGGCGCCTGGCTTTTTTTATTTTGGTGGGCGGTACTGGGATTGAACCAGTGGCTTCTACCGTGTGAAGGTAGCACTCTCCCGCTGAGTTAACCGCCCGTGTTCACGGTTCAGTGGTTGACGTCCGTCTTCAGCTCCTTGCCGACCTTGAAAAACGGCAACCGCTTCGATGGGACCCCGATCCGGATACCGGTTTTGGGGTTACGCCCCGTGTACGGCTTGTAGCGTTTCACCGTAAAACTGCCGAATCCCCGGATTTCGATTCGACGACCTTCGGCAATGGTCACGGTGATCGTGTCGAAAAACGTTTCCACCACCCGCTCGGCGTCCTTCCGACTTAAGGACGCCTCGTCCTTGAGGGCATGGATGAGCTCGGACTTATTCATCGTGAGCCTTCCCGGGGGCGAACCCATGACGTCCAACCCCTCGTCACGGCCGCCTCAACACGGTCTCCTTATAGTGGGGATGCCTTTGGGCGTCAAGAGTTTTTTGTCGGAATTTCCGTCTCTTCCGCGTCCTGCCCGCCTTCTGCCCATGTCTCGTTCGGATCCGCTGCCAGCCCATCCTCGGATGTTTCCGGCCTATCCTCCGAACCCTCTTCGGCATCTTGCCGATCATCGTCCGGGCGGGTCCGGGCAACCATCGCTTCGATTTCCTTGGGCGAGGGCAGATCCTTGAGGTCCCTTAGATCAAACACCTGCAGGAAGAGTTTCGTGGTGGCGTAGATCAGGGGTCGACCGGGAATTTCTTTTCTGCCGAGAATCCGGATGAGTTTTCTTTCCATCAGCATGCGCAGCACACCGCCGCTGTCGACCCCCCGGATCTGCTCGACATCGCTTCGGATGACCGGTTGCTTGTAAGCGATGATGGCGAGCGTTTCCAACGCGGCACGGCTCAACCGCGGCGCATCGGGTTCGATCAGCTTGCCGATCCATGCCGTGAAACGGCTCGGGGTGCGCAACTGGAACCCGCCGGCCACTTCGGCCAGGTAGAACCCGCCGTTGCGCTGCCGGTATTCATCGGTCAGCTCCGTCAAGGCCTGGCGGATGCGCTTGGTGTCGTCGCAGTCCGTGACCCGGCGGATCGTTTCGATGCCGAGCGGCTCCTCGGAAACGAAGAGCAGCGATTCGATGATGTATTTGAGATCGTCCATTATAAATAGAACAGGCGGATGATGCCGCTCGGAAGATGCTGTGCCACGCGGATCAACCGCAATTTGACCATTTCCAACACGGCAAGAAAGGTGACGATCACGTCGCTTTTCGTCACCGTTTCCTCGAAGAGTTCGTCAAACACGGCACTGCCGGTCGCTTCCAGAATCGCGATCAATTCGGTCATCCGCTGATGGACCGATTTTCTTTCGGTCGTCAGGTCCACCCGATGGTCCGGCGCCATGCGCTCCAGGATTTTCTGGAACGCGTCGATCAGTTCGAAGAGGCCGATCTTGATGACTTCGCCTTCCGGGGTGTCGAGAGACTCGTCTTTGGGCGGCTTTCGCGCAAACGTGTCCTTTCCGAGAAGGTTCCGTTGGGCCAAGACATTGGCCGCCGCCTTCATCTCCAGGTATTCCAGGAGGGGGCCGGTAATTTCGGCCCGGGGGTCGTCTGTCTCCTCGTCGTCGTCCTCGGCATGCACGGGCAACAGCATCCGGGATTTGATATGGGCGAGGGTCGCGGCCATGACGAGAAACTCGCCGGCGAAATCGATGTTCATGGCCTTCAGCCACGTGAGGTAGGCCAGAAACTGGTCGGTGATCAAGGCGATGGGGATATCGTAGATATCCACCTCGTTTTTTTTGATCAGGTGGACGAGAAGGTCCATGGGGCCTTCGAAAATTCCGTCCAACTGCACCTGGTAAAGTTCCTCGTCCATGGGATCTTCCCCCCGGAACATGCCGGTCACTCGGCCAGGGGCCGGATGCCCACGGCCCGACGGATTTCGGAAAGAAACGGGACGCTGAGTTGCCGGGCCTTGCGCGCCCCTTCCCGGAGAACGGATTCCACATGGCCCGGATCCCGGATGAGTTCTTCATAGTGGCGGCGCGGCCCGGAGAGGACCGCGTTCAGGGTCTCGAAAAGGGTCTGCTTCATTTCCCCCCAGCCGATGCCCTGGGCATAACGCCGCCGCATGGCCGCCACGTCCTCCGGACCGGCAAAGGCCTGGTAGATCTGAAAGAGGGTGCATTCTTCCGGGTTTTTGGGTTCTTCCGGGGCCTGGGAGTTGGTTTTGATTTTCATGATCAGCTTGCGAAGCCGCTTTTCGGGTTCAAACAAGGGGATGGTGTTGTTGTAGCTCTTGCTCATCTTCCGGCCGTCCAGGCCGGACAAGACCGCGGTCTTGTCGTCCACCAGGGCCTCCGGCAGCACGAACCGTTCTCCGAAATGGTGATTGAAGCGGGCCGCGATATCCCGGGCCATCTCGATATGCTGGATCTGGTCCCGGCCGACCGGGACCTTGTGGGCGTTGAACATGAGGATGTCGGCGGCCATCAGCACGGGATAGCTGAACAGGCCCATGGTAATTCCCTGGTCCGGATCCTTGGTGCCCAGTTCCTGGTTTTCCGCGACCACCGCCTTGTAGGCATGGGCCCTGTTCATCAGGCCCTTGGCCGTCACGCAGGTGAGAATCCAGGTGAGCTCGGGGATTTCGGGGATGTCCGTCTGCCGGTAGAACGTGGCATTATCGGTGTCCAGACCGAAAGCCAGCCAGGTGGCGGCCACTTCCAGGCTCGATCGCCGGATGCGTTCGGGGTCGTGGCACTTGATCAGGGAGTGATAGTCCGCCAGAAAATAGAACGGGGCCACGGTCCGGTCCTGGGATGCGGCGATGGCCGGACGGATGGCTCCGACGTAATTTCCCAGGTGTGGGGTCCCGGTGGTGGTGATGCCGGTGAGAACGACGTGCTTGCCGCGCATTGGCTCAAATCCTGTTGTTTCAAGAGAAAGTTAGCGAGCGTCCGTCCCAAAGCGGCCCTTTTCCGCGATTTCTGCGTTGGCCGATCGATTGGAATCCTCGAAATAGCCCAATCCATTCCTCCGGTTCAACTCGTCCGCCCGCCTTGAACTCATGCAAAATTGCCGATCCGGGGATGGACTCTATCGAGGCTTTGCCTCGGGTTCGACGGCGCCGACCGCCGGGCGGATAAACGCATTCCGGGCGTTCACGGGCCGGTCGATGCCCCAATTCCATAAAACATCATGCAAACCGATGGCTCCCGGGTTATTCCGGTGCGGGTTTGGCCGTCATCCGTCGCTTTCCGGACGGCGTTTCCGGTGATGGCGCGTAGCGGGCGCGCACCCACGCCAATTCTTCCGCCTTGGATTGGACGATGCCGTCGATACGGGCCGTCTTCACGGCTTCGAAGATTTCACGGAACACCGGTCCCGGGGCGAATCCCATCTGGATGAGATCGGCGCCGCCGATGAACGGGGAAATGTGCCGGAATCGGGCGATATAAATGGAAAGGTGCTGCTGGACCGGCTGGTCCTCGGCAATGGCCATCATGTAGAGCAGCAACTCGGGCTGGAATCCGGTCAGACGCCGGAATACGACGCTTTGCCGTTCCGGCCGGTTGCGCTCCAGCCAGAGCAGGCATCGTTCGGCGCGGTGTCGATCAACCCCGAACAGCTTCCGGTACCGTGGTGCCAGTTCGAACCGATCGCAGATCGCAAGCGACGTGTCCTGGTCGCAATGTCGGATCAGCACCATGAAATAAACGGCCCATTTCATATAAGATTCTCCGAGAAAAAGCAAATCGTACCAGTCGATCACTTTTTTCGTGGATTCCAGTACCCGGCTCATCTCCGTGTCCAGGGATATGGAGGGATGGATCACCGGCAGAAGCCGCCATTCGTTCAATCGACGGATGGATGCCGGGGGGTTTTCTTCGGAGAGGATCAGCTTGAGTTCGGAAAAGACCCGCCGGCCGCTCAGTCGTTTGAAAAAATCCATCTTGACGGCCATTTCGATCAGGCCCGAAGTCAATTTCCCGATGGAAAACCCAAAACGCTGCTCGAAGCGGATGGCTCGAAAGACCCGGGTCGGATCCTCGACGAAACTTAGGTTGTGCAATACCCGCACGGTCTTTTCCTTGATGTCCTTCTGGCCGGAGAAAAAGTCGATCAAGGTGCCGAAGTGATCGCCGTTCAGCTGGATTGCCAGGGTGTTGATGGTAAAGTCCCGCCGATAGAGATCCAGTTTGATGCTGCTCATTTCCACCGTCGGCAGGGCCGCGGGAAACTTGTAGTATTCCATGCGGGCCGACGCCATGTCGATCTTGAACCCATCGGGAAAGGCCACCACGGCCGTACCGAATTTCTCGTGGGCATGCACCCGTGCGCTCGCATCGCGGGCGAAAATTCGGGCAAAGGCGATGGCATCGCCTTCGATAACGATGTCGACGTCCTCGTTGGTTCGGTACAAAAAGAGGTCCCGGACAAACCCGCCGACGACGTAGGCCGGGAAGCCGGCTGCATCGGCGGCCTGGCCGATGGTTTCCAGCAGAGAAAAAAGGCGCCCGGAGAGCCGCTCCTTCAGCAGGCGCCGGATGTTGCGGGTCCGGGGGTTCAGCGGCTTTCGAAACGGGTCCGCACCTTCGTCGGCCAATCGGGTGTGGCTCCTTACCAGGGTGTTGAGCAGATCCGTTCGGGTCACGACCCCGACGATGCGATCTTCCTCGACCACCGGCAGCAGACGCTGCTTGCTGTCCAGGATTTTGTCCTGGATCTCCAACAGTTCCGCCGTCGGTGCGACGGTTTCAAATTCCGAGAGCATGAATTCACGGACCGCCACGGTGTCCAATTGATGATGAATCGCCTTTTCGATGATCTGACGGGTGATGATTCCGGCAAGGCGCTCCCGGTCGTCTGCCGTGGTGGTGACCAGCAGGGCGTTGATGTTGTAACGGGTCAGAAGCGACTGGGCTTCACGGCAGGTCCGCTCCCCGTCGATTTTTATCGGCGGGGTGGACATGAGCTCACTCGCCAGACGCCGGGGGTGGATCTCCTGGTAGAGCAGGTCCATCAGCCGCTGTTCGACCTGAGCCAGCGGTTTGCCACGGATCGCCGCGGATGCGGCAAAGGGGTGCCCCCCCCCGCCCAGTTGACCGATCACGGCGCTCACGTCCACGTCGGGGATGCGGCTACGGGCCACGATATAGATTTTATTGGCCATCGCCGCCACGGCGAACATGGCGTCGAGCCGTTCCATTTTCACCATTTTCTGGACTAGAAAGGCGAAATCCGTGACGTAATCGTCCGTCGAGATGGTCGTGACCACGACGTCGACCCCGTTGATCAAATAGTGGCGCGCCGCCTGGATCATCTCGTTCAGCAAGCCGATTTGCTTGGGATTCAGTTCCCGGATGGTCATCCCCGCGATGTCGCCGAGATTCGCGCCCTTGGAAAGCAGATAGGCCGCGGCGTGGAAATCTTCCGGGGTGGTGGAACCAAAGGTGAACGATCCGGTGTCCTCGTAGATGCCCAATCCGAGTACCGTGGCCTCTTCGGCGGTGATCTCGATTCCCTTGTCCCGGAGAATACCGGTAAGTATCGTGGTGGTGGCGCCGGTGATGCGGTGGACGACGTAATCTCCGGCAATATCGCCGGGGCTCGAGGGGTGGTGATCGTAGATGTGGATTTCCACTTCGTTCCGGTGAAGCAACTCTGCCAACGGACCGATGCGGCCGGCCTGGCGGGTGTCGACCAGGACCAAACGCCGGACCGTGTCGAGATCGATGTCCCGGATGTCGGCCATGTTGAACAGGTAGACCAAGGAACTGACGAAAAAGTTTCTCAGATTCCGTTCCTGGGATCCAGGGAACACGACGACGGCGTCCGGGTAGAGTTTCTGTGCGGCCAGCATGGATGCCATGGCATCGAAATCGGCATTCGTATGGGTCGTGATCACCGTGGTGGGACCCTGGCGGGTGGTTTTTTTCGATTTCACGATGTTGGGGTTGTTCCTTATGGGGCTGAAGGTTTCCCGGTATGAGGCGGATTATCATGAATGGGACCACTTTAAAAGGCGCTGCGTCAAACAAGATTCAAGATTTTGAAGATTGAAACCGGCCGGGACCCTGCGCCAAACACCGAGCCAGGAACCCATGCCGGACGATCGACGGGCCCGGAGATGCGCGCGGCAAGGGGCCGTGGGACCGGGGGTATCGGTAACTGTTGGCACTGACTGGACATTTCCCGCGAAACCCGCTATATTTGCCAGCGATATTCCCCGCGACCGAGAATCGGGCTTCGTTGTGTGCGCACACCACGGGCGCACAAACCTGTTGGAGGCTATGCAATGCCGATTTACCTGTGGACGGGAAAAAACAAAAAGGGGCAGGTTCAGAAAGGTGAAATGGAAGCGGCCAGCGATGACGCCGTACGCGTCAATCTGGCCAAAATGAAAATCACCCCCACCAAGGTCAAGAAAAAACCAAAGGACCTCTTCGAGAATATCTCCTTCATGCAGCCGAAGGTCAAGCAGGAGGACATCATCCTGTTTTGCCGCCAGTTTTCCACCATGATCGACGCCGGCCTGCCGATCATCCAGTGCCTGGACATTCTCCATTCCCAGCAGGAAAACGTGACCTTCAAAAAGGTGTTGAAAGACATCAAAGACAACGTGGAAAGCGGCCAGACCCTGGCCGAGGCGTTGAAAAAGTACCCCAAACACTTCGATTCCCTGTTTGTCAACATGATCGCTGCGGGCGAGGCCGGCGGTATCCTCGATATCATTCTCCAGCGCCTTTCCGCGTACATGGAAAAGTCCAACAAACTGAAGAAACAGGTCAAGGGGGCCATGACCTACCCGGCGATCACCTTCGCGGTCGCCATCATCGTGGTGACCATCATCATGGTCTTCGTCATCCCGGTGTTTGAAAAGATGTTTGCCGATTTCGGCAGCGCGTTGCCGGCCCCCACCCAGGTCGTCGTGGACCTGAGCCGCGGCGTACGAAAATACTGGTATATCATTTTCGGCGGGCTCTTCCTGCTGGGGATTGCGGTGAAACGGGTATACAAGACCGATAAAGGCCGGGAGTTTTTCGATGCCTATTCCCTGAAGATTCCCATCATCGGCCCGTTGTTGCGCCGGGTTGCGGTGGCCAAGTTTTCCCGCACCATGGGAACCATGCTCGCCAGCGGCGTGGCGATCCTCGAAGCCCTGGACATCGTGGCCAAAACCGCTGGAAATCGGGTGATCGAAAAAGCCATCTACGATGTCCGGGCCGCCATTTCCGAAGGCCGTACCATGTCCGAACCCCTTCTGGAGAGCGGCGTGTTTCCCTCCATGGTTTGCCAGATGATCGCCGTGGGGGAATCTACCGGCGCCCTCGATGCCATGCTCGGCAAGATCGCCGATTTCTATGACGAGGAAGTCGATCAGGCCGTGGAAAACCTCACCGCGGCCATCGAGCCGGCAATGATGGTCTTCATGGGGGTGGTCATCGGCGGGCTGGTCATATCCATGTATCTGCCGATCTTCAAAATGGCCGGCGCCGTTTCCGGCAGCAGCTGATGCAACTTCCATAACCCATGCGCCCATTTCCGCTCAGCGATAGTTTGCCGGAGAAGCTGAAGCTGTTGATGTTCGTGCGGGTGGTGTTCACCTCCCTGCTCCTCGGGTCCACGGTCCTTTTTCAGCTCAGCGAACAGCCGTCGGTCTTCGATCCTTCCCTGGTCGTTCTCTACCTTCTGATCATTGCGATTTTCGCGGTCAGCTGCTTTTACGCCATCGCCTTGAACCGGTGGATGGCGGATCTGGATTTCGCCGTGCTTCAGATCGTGGTCGACACGGTGATCGTTTCGATGATCGTGTTCGTCACCGGCGGTATCAGCAGCGTTTTTTCCTTTCTCTACCTCGTGGTCATCATCTACTCCAGCCTCCTCGTCCCGCGGGTCATCGTGTTTCTGATCGGGGCCTTCAGCGGCATCGAATACGGCCTGCTCGTGTTTCTGGAATTCACGGGTGCGATTCATCCATTTGCGATGAGCGGCATGCCCCGGATCGAAGCCGGCGGCTGGGAGCACATGGCCTACAAGGTGGTGATGATCGGCATTGCCTGCATCGCCGTGGCGGTGTTGAGCGCGGTTCTCGCCGAGCAGACCGACAAGACCCAAAAAAAGCTCAAAACCCTGGAGGACCATGTCAAACGAGTGGAAAAATTGGCCTCCATGGGCGAGATGGCGGCCGGCATGGCCCACGAGATCAAAAACCCATTGGCCTCTCTCGCCGGATCGATCCAATTGCTGAAAGAAGACATCCCCCCGAATCCCTACCACGAAAAACTCATGCAGATCATTTTGCGGGAGACCGATCGGTTGAGCGAGCTGATCAACAACTTTTTGATGTTCGCCCGTCCCCCGGCAGGCAAACAAGTGATGGTCCTTCTGGGGGAAGCGGTCACCGAAGTCATTTCCCTGTTCGACAAGGATCCCCGGCGGAGCCGGAACGTGACGGTCCATTCCAACCTCGATGGGACGATATGGGTCCGGTTTGACCCCGTGCAGCTTCGGCAAGTGCTCTGGAACCTGCTCCTCAATGCTGCGGAAGCCATCGAAAAGAAAGGTGAAATACGAATTCGTCTGAGCCAGGCGAAAACCAACACCGCGGTGCTGGACATCACCGATACGGGCAGCGGCATGAGCCGGGACACCATCGCTCAGATCTTCGACCCATTTTTCACCACCAAACCCAGGGGCACGGGGTTGGGTCTCTCCCTGGTCTACCGCATCCTCGAATCCAACCGATGCCGCATCGACGTGGATAGTCAGATCGGCCGCGGCACGACCATCGCTCTCACCTTTCCCACCGTTTCACCGGATTCCGGGCCCATCGAGCCGTTGACAGAGGATCCGGTATCGCGTGGGGGGCGCCGATGAAGGGATGCGCTTGACAGCGCAACGTCAAATGGGTTAGCAAAACCAATTCAACCGCGGCCGGGGCATGGATGGCGAGCGCCCGGCCGTTTGGTGCTTGGGATGGATTCGGATGCGGTGACATGAACGACGAAATGAATAAAAAGCAAGATGTTGTCGGCTTGCGCAAGGAAAAGGCGAAGTCGATCGCGGCCCAAGGGATCGCCCTTTTCCCCAACGATTTCCGGGTGACCCATTCGGTCCGGGAGCTGCGTGCCCGAATCGACGCCGAATCGGACCGGCTCGACGCCGAACGGCCGGTGGGCTCGGCCGCCGGCCGGATCATGGCCATCAACCGTTTCGGAAAAGCGGCTTTTCTACGGTTCCGGGACCGCACCGGTCAGATGCAGGCATACGTCGCGCGGGAGAAGGTCGGCGATACGGCCTATGCCCTGTTCCGGCAATTGGACGTGGGCGATTTTATCGGCATCACCGGCGGGCTCTTTCAAACCAAGACCGGGGAATGGACCTTGATGGCCCACGACATCCGGCTGGTCGCCAAGGCCATGCGTCCGCTTCCGGAAAAGTATCACGGCCTCAAGGACCCGGAAAAACGATACCGGCAACGCTACGTCGACCTGATCATGAACCCCGATGTCCGGGAAATCTTCGTCAAGCGCAGCCGGATCGTTCAGGAGATCCGAAATTTTCTCATTGCCCGCGATTTTCTGGAGGTGGAAACGCCGATGATGCATCCCATCGCCGGCGGGGCCGAGGCCACCCCCTTTGCAACACACCACAACAGCCTGGGAATGGATCTCTATCTGCGGATCGCTCCGGAACTCTATCTGAAACGGCTCGTGGTGGGGGGCTTCGAGCGCGTGTTCGAGATCAATCGGAATTTCCGAAACGAGGGCATTTCCACCCGGCACAACCCCGAGTTCACCATGCTGGAATTTTATCAGGCCCATGCGACCTATGCGGACCTGATGCGCCTGACCGAAGCGATGTTTCAGCACGTCGTTCAATCCGTCCACGGCGGGACACGGATCCTCTACCAGGGCGAGGCGATCGAACTGGGCGGCACCTGGACGCGATTGCCGCTTCTGGACGCCTTGAAAACCATTGGCGGCATTGATCCGGCGATCCTTGAAGACCGCGAGGCCCTGCTTGCCGTCGCCGCCGAGCGGGGGGTGACGCTCACCAAGACCGGCAGGATCGGCAAGATCATGACAAAGTTGTTTGATGCCCTGGTGGAGCCCAAACTGATTCAGCCCACCTTCATCACCGGCTATCCGGTGGAGGTTTCACCCCTGTCCCGGCGAAGCGACACCCACCCGGAATTCACCGAACGTTTTGAGCTGTTCATCGCCGGCAACGAGATCGCCAACGGGTTTTCCGAGCTCAATGATCCCGAAGATCAGGCCGCGCGCTTCCGCCAGCAGGTGGAGGATCGGGAAGCCGGGGACACCGAGGCCCACCGGATGGATACCGACTATATCGAAGCACTGGAATTCGGGATGCCGCCGACCGCCGGCGAAGGGGTCGGCATCGACCGGCTCACCATGCTCTTGACCGATGCGGCCTCCATCCGCGAAGTGATTCTGTTTCCCCATATGCGACCCGCCGCCGAGGATTGACCGGCGAACCGGGACGTTTTTTTTCGACGCTCCGTTCCCCAATGAAGAGGATTGCGGTTTTTCACCGATGCCGATGCGCTACGAATATTTTATAGGCCGACGATACCTGCGGTCCAAACAACGGCAGAGCTTCATTGCCCTGATCACCTTCCTTTCCATCGCCGGTGTGACCGTCGGGGTCATGGCGCTGATCGTGGTCATCGCCGTGATGACCGGCTTCGAGTCGGACATGAAGTCCCGGATTCTGGGGGTGGACGCCCACCTCATCCTGATGCGTCACGGGGAGGCCATGAGCGGTTATCGCCAGATCCGGGAACGGGTGCTGACGGTTCATGGCGTTCAGGCCGCAACCCCCTTCATCTACAGTCAGGCCATGCTGCGAACGGCCGACGGGGTGGCCGGGATCGTTTTGCGGGGGATCGATCCGAAGACCGTTGGCGGGGTCATTCATTACTTTCATCCGGCGGAGTTGAAAGCCCTTGCCGCAGACTCGGGCAATGGGTCGGCGCAGGTTCCCGGGATCATTCTCGGCGTGGAACTGGCCAGCAAGCTCGGGGTGGGGCGCGGCGACACCGTGGCCCTGATCTCTCCCAAGGAGGTGATCTCGCCCATGGGGCATCTGCCGGTGATGAAGCAGTTCAAGGTCGTCGGCCTGTTCCGCTCCGGCATGTACGAATTCGACGAAACGCTCGCGTTTTTGAATTTGCGGGACGCCCAGCGGTTGATGCGCATGGGGGATGCGGTCACGGGAATCGAGATCCGGGTAAAGGATGTCTACGCAGCTCCGGAAATCGGTCAGACGATTACCCGGGAATTGGGGTTTCCCTACTGGACAAGAGACTGGATCCAGATGAACCGAAACCTCTTTTCCGCGTTGAAGCTCGAAAAGACGGTGATGTTCATCATTCTCACCCTGATCATTCTCGTCGCGGCCTTTAATATCGCCAGTTCCCTGATCATGATGGTCATGGAAAAGACGAAGGATATCGCCATCTTGAAGGCGATGGGCGCGACCCGAAAGAGTATCCAGAAGATCTTTGTGATCAAAGGGATGGCCATCGGCATCATCGGCACGATGATCGGCGTCGGTGCCGGGGTGATCCTGTGCGCCTTGTTGGATCGATACCATTTCATCCAGTTGCCCGGTGACGTCTATTACCTGACCACCCTGCCGGTGAAACTGCAGGCGCTCGATGTGACCACGATCGCCGTCTCGGCCCTGGTCATCTGTTTTCTGGCGACCCTGTACCCGGCCCGCCAGGCGGCAAAACTGGATCCTGTCGAAGCGATCCGTTACGGGGGATAGAAAGCCACGTGATGCAAAACGGTGGGCCGCTACTGACGGTCGGCGATCTGTGGAAGTCTTACGAGAGCGGATCCGGCCGGCGCATCGAGATTTTAAAGGGCGCCGGGTTGACCCTTGCCTCGGGAGAAACCGCCGCGGTCATCGGCGCTTCGGGGATCGGCAAATCGACCTTGCTCCATATCCTCGGAGCCCTTGACCGGCCGGACCAAGGCACGGTGCGATTCGGCGATACGGATATCTTTCAGATGGAGGAAACCGAGCTGGCCCGATTTCGCAACCGCAGCATCGGGTTCATTTTCCAGTTTCACCACCTCCTGCCGGAATTCGACACCGTGGAAAACGTCATGATGCCCATGCTGATCCAGGGTCTTTCGACCGCCGCGGCACGTTCCGCCGCCGTTTCGATCTTGGAGCGGGTCGGGCTCGGGGACCGGATCGAACATCGGGTCAATCGGTTATCCGGCGGCGAGCAGCAGCGGGTCGCGCTGGCCCGGGCCCTTGTGCTAAAGCCGCCGTTGCTCTTGGCCGACGAGCCGACGGGCAACCTGGATCGGGAAGCGAGCCGACAGATCCACCGTCTGCTCACGGAATTGAACGAGGAACTGCGCATGACCCTGCTGGTCGTCACCCACAATCCGGAACTGGCCGAGACCATGGAGCGGCGCATTTCCATTGTGGACGGGCTGCTGGTGGATGTCGCGAGGACGTAAACCGATGCCGTGGCGACGCATTCTGCTGATGGTGTTGTTGACTCTGCCCGTTTCCCTCGGTCCGCTTCACGCCGACGAAGTCCATGTGCTGGTGCTGCCGTTTCAGATGAATATGGAAAAGGTGCCGCCGGGCTGGCAGACTCGGATCGCCCAGGTCATTGCCGATGAATTCAAGGGGCAGGGCGCGACGGTAGCCGTGCAGCCCGGTGCGGCGACGGACGCGAACGCCGTCTTTCAGGCGCGATCCCTCGCGCAGATCCGGCAGGCGGCGAAGACCGGCGGCGCCGAATTCGCGGTCTGGGGAAGCCTCACGGCCGTGGCCGAACGGTTTTCCATAGACTTTCACCTGCTCAAGATCTCTGGCACCGCGCCGCCTTCGGTTTTTTATGCCGATGCCGAGGGGCCGTCGGCATTGTTCGATGCGGTGAAACGTCTGGCCCGGAAAGCTTCCATGGCGATTTTTTCCCGGCCGTTGGTCGCGGCGGTTCGGGTGGAAGGCAACCACCGGATCGAGTCCGATGCCATCCTGCGGGTCGTCACCACCAAGGCGGGCAGCGTTTACAACAAGGCCGAGCTTTCCAGCGATCTGAAAAAGATCTGGGCCATGGGGTATTTCGATGACGTCCGGGTAGACGCGAATGACAGCAATCAGGGAGAGATCGTCACGTTTCACGTGATCGAAACCCCAACGATCCGGAAGATCCGATTCGAGGGCAACAACGTCTTCACCGAAAAAGAGTTGCTCCAGAACATGACGATCAAGACCGGGTCGGTGTTCAATGAGACGGTGATTGCAAACAATATCCAGGCCCTCAAGACAGCCTACCAGGGCAAGAATTACCATAATGTCCGTATCCGCTACACCACCAAAACCCTTCCAACCCAGCAAGTGGACCTGACCTTTCGCATCGAGGAAGGCAAAAAGCTCAAAATCCAGCATATCAATTTCGAGGGCAACTCCCATTTTACCGCCAAGGAATTAAGAGACATGATGGACACCTCGGTTGAAGGCTGGTTTTCCTGGCTTACCTCTTCCGGGGACCTCGATCCTCGAAAACTCGATCAGGACGTCTCCAAGATCGCGGCGGCCTATCGCAACAGCGGATACATCATGGCAAAGGTCGCCGATCCGGTGATCCAGTACACAAAGAACGGAATCGACATCACGATCAAAATTCAGGAAGGCCCCCGGTATCGGGTCGGCAAGGTGGATGTCACGGGAGATCCCGATATTCCCAAGGCCCGGCTCATGAGCATGATCAAGATTGCCGGGAAAAAATATTTCGATCAGGAAGTGGTCCGAGACGATGTCTTCGCCCTCAAGGACTTTTATTCCGACCGGGGGTTTGCCTTCGCCGACGTGATCCCCGACGTGAAGGAGCACCCCAAGACGCTTCGCGTCGACATCACCTACCGGATCCGCAAGGGCGGGGAGGTCTATTTCCAAAAAATCGTCATCAGCGGCAACACCAAAACCCGCGACAAGGTGATCCGCCGAGAGTTGCAGGTCTACGAGCGGGAGTTGTTCAGCGGCAAACGGCTGAAGCGAAGCATCCGAAACCTTCACATGCTCGATTATTTCGACGACGTCAAGGTCGAGACCCCCAAGGGCAGCGACGACCATCACATGGTGCTCGACATCAATGTCAAGGAAAAAGCCACCGGCAAGTTCATGTTCGGTGCCGGCTACAGCACCGTGGATAAGGTTTACGGCACGTTCGGCATCTCCCAGCGAAACCTCTTCGGCCGTGGTGAGACCATTGCCCTGCAGAGCCTCATCGGCGCCGCCGAAAATCGCTGGGACTTAAGCTTTACCGAACCGTGGCTCTTTGACATTCCCCTGTCCTCGACGGTCCATGTCTACAATTGGAAATACGATTACGATCTCTACTCCAAGGACAGCACCGGCGGCGGATTTATTTTTAGCTATCCGATCGGAGATTACTCCCGGGCCTCGTTTGGCTACACCTTCGACGAATCGGACATCACCAACATCAACGCTTCCGCGCCCGACACGATCAAGGATATCGCCGGTCTCAACACGACCAGCAGCGTCACCCTGGGCCTTTCCTACGATTCGCGGGATCGGGTGTTCAACCCCTCCACGGGCGTGGTCAGCGGGATCACGTATGAATTCGCCGGACTGGGCGGCAATGTCGGGTTCTCGCAGGTGGTGGCAAAGGTCGGCGAGTATTTCCCCCTGCGGTGGGGGTGCATCGGTTTTCTCCACGCCGAGGCCGGGTATATGAGCCCGGTGTTGGGGTTGACGCTTCCCGATTACGATAAATTCTTCCTGGGCGGCATCAACTCGATGCGCGGTTTCACCTGGGAACAAATGGCCCCCGAAGTGCTCGATTCGCAGGGCGTGTTGGAGCCCGTCGGCGGGACGAAATACGTGCAGTTCAACGCGGAATCCACGTTTCCGATTTCGGAAAAGGAAGGTCTCGTGGGGGTGGTGTTTGTCGATACCGGAGCGGTCTACGGCGATAACGAAGATATCGACCTGGGAAGCCTCCGGGAGGATGCCGGCCTGGGGTTGCGCTGGTATTCCCCCATGGGCCCGATACGGTTGGAGTACGGTCAGATTCTGGACCCGATCTCAGGGCGAGGCACTGGCGGGCAATGGAATTTTTCCTTTGGAGCGGCGTTTTAATTCCATGTGGATGGCGATCGGAATGCCGAGCCCGCGCCTCGAGGGCATGACATTCGGAAACGTATCCGGTGACAGGGGGAATTCATGATTCGAAAAAGCATAGGCATCGTATTGTCCGTAGGGATCTTGTTCTGGCTTGTCGGATCGGCCGCGGCCGCCGATGTGGCCAAAATCGGCGTGGTCGACTTCCAGCGGATTCTGGATCACTCCAGCCCCGGAAAGGCGGCGCAGGCGTTGATCAACAAAAAGGCCCAGCAATGGGAAAAAGACCTTGAGGCGAAGCGTGCCGTGATTCAAAAGGAAAGCAATGAGTTGCAAAAGGATGCCCTCGTGATCAGCCAGGATGTGCTCCAGCAAAAACAACGGGATATTCGGATCAAGACAAACGATCTCAAACAGCTCGAGCAGGATTACAGCCAGGCCGCACGGCAGCTGCAAATGTCGCACATCCAGGGCATCCGCAGCGACATCATCCGGATCTGCCAGAAAATCGGACAACAGGAAGGGTACCTCTTGATCGTTGAAAAAAAGGAGGCCGGCGTCATCTACATCCCCGCTTCCGTGGACATCACCGACCGCGTGATCAAAATCTACAACGCCGAGTTCGCCAAGGGTACGGCGGGATGACACACCTGACATTGTACGAAATCGCCGGGATGGTCGGTGGAGACCTCACCGGAGATCCGGAAAAGGAAATCCGCGACGCGAAACCCTTTGAGGACGCGGGGCCGGACGACATCACCTGGGCCGAGGGTGCGGCTTTTCTCAAGCGACTCGGCGACCTCCGGGCCGGAGCGGTCTTCGTGACCCGGAATTTTTCCGGGGAGGCCGTACCGGTGATCCGCGTACCGAATCCAAAACTGGCTTTTGCCCGGGTTCTCGAGGAGTTTCACCCCCCGGCCCGAAGACCGGTCGGGGTCCATCCCACCGC
>JBJKPT010000555.1:0-3721 GCA_046706045.1 Desulfobacterales bacterium | reverse complement strand
AAATTTTCATACCGCCGGGTGCACCATCCACGGCGATGGCCCGGCGGGCCGCCCTATGGGGAATGGATGAGTTCGGGTCATTCGGGACCATGCCTTTGGATCCCGGGGGACCGGCCATGGCGTTGTGATGATTCGATCGCGACCGGAAGACGCAGTCGCCCGAGGCCGGTACAAAGACCGTTCATTCCTTCGGAAAAAAGGCAGAGGAGAACCATTTATCCAAAAAGGAGAAGAGCGGATGAAACGAATCGCGTGCGTATGGGTCCTGGTACTATTGTTTGCCACCTCATCCTTTGCGGCGGAGGCCATCAAACTGGGGGGGATGCTGCCGCTCTCCGGCAGGGCCGCCGACCTCGGCATCACGTGCAACCAGGGTGCGGAACTGGCGGTCAAGGAAATCAATGCCAAGGGCGGCGTGTTGGGGCATAAGTTCGAGCTTCTCATGGCCGACAGCAAGGCGAATGTCCAGGAATCGGTATCCCTGGCCAATCGGTACATCCAGAAAGACAACGTCAATTATCTTTTCGGTGTCGTCAGCTCCGCGGCGGTGCTCGCCGTCGGGCAGATCGCCAAGCAGGAGAAGGTGCCTTTCATGGCGACGGTCGCTTCCACCGACACCTTCACCAAAGAGAAATGGAACAAGTACATTTTCCGCTCCGGCACCTGCAATTCCCAGGAAGCCAACTCCCTGGCCTTGTACGCGGCCGGCAAAAAAAATCTGGTAAAATACTACAACATTGGGCCCGACTACGAATACGGCCGGACCATGTGGGCGGTCTTCAAGGCAAAGCTTGCCGAGGAAAACCCAAAGGCCGAATTCATCGGAGAACAATGGCCGAAAATCTTCTCTCCTGATTTTACGCCTTACATCAACGCCATCTTGGCCGCCAAACCCGATGCGGTCTTTTGCTCCCTCTGGGGCGGCGACCTCGTCACCTTCATCAAGCAGGCGGAGCCTTACGGGCTGTTCAAAAAAATGAAGGGGATCATCGCGACCGGTGCGGATCTCACCGTGACCCAGGCCCTCGGGAAGGATATGCCCACGGGCGTGATCGCCGACCAGCGCTACTATTTCAACTGGCCGAAATCCCGGCGCAACCGGGCATTCGTGAAAGCCTACCGCGCCGCATACCACAACTACCCTAGCGCATGGGCCGTCGAGGGCTATGACGGCGTCTATTTTCTGGCCGATGCCATCAAGAAAGCCGGCAGCCTCGACACGGACAAGGTCATCTCGGCGCTTGAAGGGTTGACCATCAACTCACCGCGCGGAAAAGCCACCATGCGAAAAGAGGATCATCACATGATCTGCAACTACATGGTGGGAGAGACCGCTTTTACCAAGCGCTACCCCTTTGCCATCGTGAACAAGACCGAAGTGTTCCCGGCGAATAAGATTATCTACTCCATCGCGGACTGGAAAACAGCGCAAGGCGCCAACAACTAACGATCGGTTCGGAGGGGCGTGGGTACCGCTGCCCACGCCCTTTCTTCTTTTGCCAAACTGGAAACAAGGTCCATGAATACCCCCTTTCTGGTCGTAGAGGTTCTGAGCGCACTTCGCGAGGCGGCATTTCTTTTTCTGATCTCTTCCGGATTGACGCTGATCTTCGGCGTGTTGAACATCTTAAACTTCGCCCATGGTGCGCTCTACATGCTGGGCGCCTATTTTACCTACTGGGTGACCCTTCACCTGGTAGGCCCCGGCGGTTTTTTTCTCGCCCTGCTCGCGGCCCCGCTTGGGGTGGGACTCGTCGCCGCTTTTCTGGAAATGTCGTTGCTGCGCAGGATCTACATCCAGGAGGAAATCTACCAGTTGCTGCTGACCTACGCCCTGGTGCTGGTGATCGGGGATGTGGCCAAGTTCGTTTTCGGGGCGGATTACAAATCCATCCCCAAACCCCATTTCCTGGAAGGGTCGGTGACCCTTCTGGGCGGTACCGTCCCCGTTTATACGCTCCTCGTTCTTGTGCTGGCCCCGGCGGTTGCGATCCTGCTCTGGTATCTTCTCTACCGCACCAAAACCGGCAAGGTGGTGCGGGCCACCTCTTCGGACCGGGAGATGGCCGATGCCCTGGGAATCAACATGACCGCGCTGTTTACGCTGGTATTTGCCTTCGGGGCGGTCCTCGCGGGATTCGGCGGAGCACTTGCCGGACCGGCACGGACGGTCTTTCCGGGGGTTGGCACCGAGGTCATCATCGAATCCTTTGTCGTGGTCGTGATCGGCGGACTCGGGAACCTCTGGGGGGCGATGGTCGGATCGCTTCTCATCGGGGCGCTCGAAACGATCGGCATCGTCCTGTTTCCCGAGTTCGAAATGGCCCTCATGTATCTTCTCATGGTGGCCGTACTGGTCCTCCGGCCCTGGGGCCTCTTCGGCCGGCCGCTCAAAATCAAGGCCCTTTCGGAAAAAAACCTCGGCATGGAAGCCCAGGAAATTTCACCGGTGCATTTCGCATCGCACCCGATCTTCCGCTATCTTCTGATCGCGCTGCTGCTTCTCCTTCCTTTCACTCTCGGCAGGTACTACCAGTACCTCATGACCCAGATCTACATCGCGGCCCTGATGGCCATCGCGTTCAACCTGCTTTTGGGAACCACGGGGCTGCTCTCCTTCGGCCAGGCCGCATTCTTCGGTGTGGGTGCCTATACCGTTGGGTTGTTTCTGACCAAAACGTCCATGGGGGTCCTCCCTGCGCTGGCGCTTGCCATCCTGATATCGGCCGTCGCGGCGGCCCTGATCGGGTTTTTCTGCATCCGGCTGTCGGGAGTACATTTTGCGATGCTCACCCTCGCCTTCGGGCAGCTGGTCTATGCCATCGCTTTTAAATGGTACTCCTTTACGGGAGGGGATAACGGCATCCAGGGAATTCCGGTTCGCCCCATCGGTTTCGGGAAATGGCTTTCGATTTCTATTTCTTCTACCGAAGAGATGTACTACTTCGTTTTGATCGTCGTGGTTCTGGCCGTGACCGTGTTGCGTCTCGTGCGTTCCTCACCCTTCGGCGCCACCCTCAAGGCGATCCGGGAAAACGGTCAGCGCGCATCCTACCTGGGGGTGAATGTCAAGCTCTACCAATGGAGCGCATTTGTGGTTGCGGGCGCCTTCACCGGGCTTTCCGGAGGGCTTTATGCGGTGATGGAAAAATCGATATCCCCGGAGATCATCAACTGGACGAAGTCGGCCGAACCGGTGCTGATGACGATCATCGGCGGCATCTACTCCTTTATCGGACCGGCGGTGGGCGCCCTCGTCTACGTCGTTCTAAACGCCTACATCGTCGCTTGGACGGAATACTGGGCATTGGTGCTCGGATTGGTCCTGTTGGCGATGGTCTTGCTCCTTCCCGGAGGCGTCGTGGGATATTTTAACGAAAAGACCCGGGCGTTCCTGGGAAAAATGGGATGGATCCGTAGATGGGCTTTCTTGAAGTCAACCATGTCGTAAAATCCTTTGGCGGGCTCAAGGCGCTCCAGGGCGTATCCCTGTCGGTGGATCGGGGAGAGATTCATGCCATCATCGGGCCCAATGGCGCCGGCAAATCCACGCTCTTCAATGTCATGACCGGTCACTTGACACCCGATTCCGGGGAAGTGGTATTCGACGGCGAGCGCATCAGCGGATTGCCGCCCCACCGGATCATCCGGAAAGGCGTCGGCCGTTCGTTTCAGATTACCAACATTTTCCCGCGCATGTCGGTCTTCGAAAACGTCCAGG
>JBJKPT010000554.1:0-4961 GCA_046706045.1 Desulfobacterales bacterium | reverse complement strand
TGCACCGTCTGGTCGCGGGGCGGGTCCGGATCGCCGTCCGTGTCCCGGTAGAAGAGGTTTAAGTCCGGCATCGGATAAAATACCGTGTCGAGGCGCGCCTCCGCATAATCGAAGGCCATGAGGATCTCTTCCCGGGAAAAGCGCTGGGTTTCGATCACCGGGTACGGCGGTTCGGCCTCGAAGCGGATCCCGAGGCCCGCCGCCCGGCGCCGGAAATCGGTGCCGGGCAGCACCGAGAGGGGAAAAACCTGGACGTCGTCGGCCATGTCGTGGTCCACGACAAAATCGACGGATTGCTTGAAATGGTCGAGGTCGTCACCGGGAAGGCCCGCGATGAGGTCGATTTCGGGCCGGATCCCCCGGGCTTTGAGCCGGCCGATGCCGGCGGTAAACCGGTCAAGATCGGTCTGGCGTTGCATGATGGCAAGGGCCTCGGGATTCGTGGTCTGAAGCCCGATTTCAAACCCGGTGAACCCGGCCGCGGCAAACCGGTCGGCCATGGGGTCGGTGATGACTTCGGCCCGGGTCTCACTGAGAATGGCGGTCCGGTGATGGGCGTTGGCGGCGGCGACCTGGGCAAGCAGGGCCGAAAGGTCGGGCCGGGTGTTCAGGGACGGATCCAGGATAAAGAGTTCGGCAAGCCCCCGGTCCACGGCCCACCGGACCCCGTCGACGACCCGCTCGGCCGCCTTGATGCCGATCCCTTCCCGGGACTTGCGGTAATAACAGTACCCGCACCGGTAAGGACAGCCCCTCTGGGTTTCAAGGAGCATGATCCGCTCGATGTCCGGTACGAGCAGGTTTGCCGGGTAGGGACTGGGGCTTGAGGCAAAGACGGCCGTGGCCGGTTCGGCGAGAAACCCTTGCCGCGCCCAGGCCCGAGGGTCGGTGAGAAGCCTCCGAAACACCGCCTCGCCCTCCCCGCAGACCCGGATGTCGATGGCCGGCGATGCCATTTTGGGGTTGTCCGGGGTGACCTCCGGACCGCCGAACGCGATGCGAAGATCCCGTTCGGCCTTGAGTCGACGGGCAAAATGAACGGCCCGGTCCACATTCCAGCAAAAAACGCTGAATCCGACGATGTCCGGGGCCATGGCCAGGATGTGATCGATCAGTGCCTCATCGGCGAGGTAGGAGGAAACGCTTTCGGGCACGATATGAATCGCGGGCCCGGAAAGATCGGCCACGGCTTGGGCCAGGCAGGCCGCGCCCAGGGGGATGTTTCCCGTCTGGCGGCCGTAATCGAGCCGCGGGATGGGCAGCTGGATCAACACCACGTTCATGGGTCACCGGGCATGGAAATCAGGGGATGCGAAGGATCACCTTGCCAAGGTTCCGGTTTTCCCGGACCCAACGGTGGGCCGCATCGGCGTCGGTGATGGAAAAGGCCCGGTCGAGAACGGGTTTCAGGCGGCCGTCGACCAGCGCCGGGAAGACCATTTCGCGGAACGCCGCGGTGAGCCGGATCTTATCCGCCAGGGGCCGGGCCCGGAGCCGGGTGCCTGCAACCCGCAGGCTCTTTCCGAGCAACTGCGCCATGTCCATCTCGCCCCTTCTGCCCCCCAAGAGCCCGATGACCATAAGACGGCCGTTTTCCCGCAAAAGCCGCAGGTGGCCGGCGAGGTACGGTCCGCCCACAGGATCCAGAATGAGGTCCACCCCTCCGGGAAACCGTTGGGAGACGGCCTCGTGAAAATCCGAATTCTTGTAGTTCACGGCGAGATCCGCGCCGAGCCGCCGGCAGTGGCGGCATTTTTCCTCGGCGCCGGCGGTGACGGCCACCGTGGCGCCCCGGTCTTTGGCCAGCTGAATCGCCGCCGTGCCGACACCGCTCGCCCCGGCATGGATCAGGACCGTTTCGCCTCGTTCCAGGCCACCGTCCACGATCAGGTTGGAAAAGACCGTAAGCCACGCTTCGGGAACGGCCGCCGCCGTCTCCCAGTCCCAGTCTGCCGGCACGGGCAGGAGCATCCGGTGATCGACCCGGGCAAGCTCGGCATAGCCGCCGCCCGGGGCCAGCGCAAAGACCCGGTCGCCCGACCGCCAGTTTTTGACCCGATCCCTGGTTTGATGGATCGTGCCGGCCAGTTCCAGGCCGAGAACTTCCGAATCGCCGGGGGGCGGGGGGTAAAGGCCCTGGGCCTGGAGCAAATCGGCCCGATTGACCGCCGTGGCCCGGACCGCGACGATGACGTCCTCGGGTCCGCATTCCGGCGGATCCCGCGCTTCCCAGTGAAGCACGGGCCCTTCCGGCGTCATTTCGGGATGGATGGCATGCATGGCACCTCCTTACAAGCGGTTCAAAATTGAAGATTCAAAGACGCTTGGGACAAACCGTAAGCACCAAATGAAAAATAGCCAATGGCGGAAAGCATTGCTCCGCCCCTGCCCACGTTCAAGTGTGCCTGCCGGTCCACGCCGCTTCCATCGTCCGTGTGCGTCCGTGCGGGTCCGTGCATGCCCGCCGTCCCCGTTCAGTCCACCCCATACGGCCGGCCCAGCGCCGCCGGGGCGGATCCGGCCAAGGCTTCGATCAGCCGTTTCAGCACCGGGTGCCGGGCGGCGCGTTCCTGCAAGCTTTCTTTTTGGGCCGCGGCGATGATCAAGAGGGTGAAGATCATCAGGGGAAACGGCGCCACCTGGAATACCTGGGCCGGCACCGAGGGAAACCAGCCCTGGAGGTAGATGCCGATCACCTGAAGAAAGGCGAAAAAATAGGCGCCGGCGGCGGCCTTCACCGGGGACCACCCCCCGAAGATGACCAAGGCCAGGGCGATCCAGCCGGTGCCTTCCGCTCCCTGGGGCCGCCCCCAACCCGGTTTCACCGACAAGGAAAAGACGGCGCCGGCAATGCCCACCAGGCATCCACCGATCACGGCATGGACCAGTTGCACCCGACGGGGGTCGATGCCCCGGGCAAAGGCGGCCTCGGGGTGTTCGCCCACGGCCCGCAGCCGCAGGCCGGCGTCGGTGTGGTGGATGTACCACCAGCAGAGGCCGATGAGCAGCATGCCGGCATAGACGCAGGGATCCTGGTTGAAGAGGACCGTGCCCGCAAAGGGCAGCCGGTCCAGTCCGGGAATGGGCATGGGCGGCACCTGAGGACCGGGGATCCGCGCATAGGGGTTCCCAAGAAAATAGGCGAGGTCCCGGCACATCAAGGTGAGCACGAACCCCACGGCCACCTGGGAGCGCCTCAGGTGGATGCCGAATACCGCCACCACCGCGGCAACGGCCCCGCCCACCGCGGCCGCGGCCGTAAATCCCAGCCATAGGCTTCCGGTGCGGTAGGCCACGGCAAAGGCCGCCATGGCACCGAGCAGGATCGTGCCGTCCAGGGAGAGGTTGATCAACCCCGCCTTTTCCGTCAGGGTCTCGCCCAGGGTGGCGAAGAGAATCGGGGTGGCCCCGGCGACGACACCGGCAAACAAGAGGGTAAGGTTTATTTCCATTTCGTTTTCCGGCTCACCGGTGCATCCGTACCCGTTGCCGCCATCCGTGGACCGCAAGGAAGGCGAGGACCAGCGCTCCCTGGATCACGCCGCAGAGGGACGAATCGATCTGCAACACCATGGGCAACTGGATGCTGCCCACGTTCAGGCCGGCAAAAAAGAATGCCACCGCCGGGGTCGCCCACACCCCGTAATCGGCGAGCATCACCACGAGAAGGGCCAGATAACCGTAATTGCTTGAAATCGCAGGGATCAGGCGATGGTAGACCCCGGCCACCTGAATCGCCCCGGCGAGTCCGGCAAAGGCTCCGGCGAAAAGCATGGCGATCAGCATGGTCTGCCGGGGCCGCAACCGGAAGCGTACGGCCGCGGCGGGGTTTCCGCCGATGGCCTTCAGGTTCAGTCCTATGCGGGAATAGCGCAACGCCAGGGCCGTACCGAGAAAACCGCAGACCGCCAGGGCAAGTCCTGCCGGTGGAACGCGAAAGCCTCTGATGACGGAAAGCCAGAGGTGATCGGGAAACACTTCCGTGCCGGACATCGAGGCGATCCCCGGTCGTTTCCACGGCCCGAAGATCAACCACAGGATGATCCCCTGGGCCACAAAATTGAGTCCCAGGCCGGCGAAGATTTCATGCACCCCGCCTCGGGTCTTCAAGAATCCGGCGGCCACGGCCCAAAGCCCCCCGCCCAGGGCCGCGGCCGCAAACGCCGCCGTGAGGGTCAATTCCGGCGGCCACGGGGTGCCCCAGCGCATGACGGCCGTGGCAAAGACCGCCCCCATCATGACCTGCCCTTCGATGCCGATGTTCCACAGCCCGATGCGAAAGGTATAGAGCAGCCCGATGGCGCAGAGGGTGAGGGGAATCCATCCGTTGATCACCTGGGCGATCCGGTCGGCGGAGCCGAGCGATCCGGCGATGAGCTGGCCATAGGTTTCAAAGACCGGTGCGCCGGCAAGCATCAGGATCACGGTGGCAAAAGTGAGGGCCACGCCGATTCCGCCGGCGATCGTAATCCCGCGGCGCCGGAGGTCGTGGACGGTCGTCATGTTCCCGCCCCCTTTCCGGCGATGGCCAGCCCCAGGCCGGCAGCGCTTGCATTGCCGGCGTCGGCCTCGAAAAGGATCCGGCCGTCGAAGAGCACGGCGATTCGATCGGCCACGTGGAGGATTTCATCGAGATCCGTGCTGCTGAAGACGATGGCGACCCCGTGGCGGCAAAAGGCGGCCAGTTGCTCCCAGACCCAGTTGGCGGATTCCATGTCAAGCCCCCGGGTCGGATTTTCCAGCAACAGAAGCTTCGGTTGCTCGGGCAACAACGACAACAGGAGGCGTTGCTGGTTTCCGCCGGAAAGGGCCGCCACCGGGTCATCGGGCCGACCCCTCACCCGGAAGCGCGCGATGCCTTCCTCGGCCCGGCGCGCGGCCCGTTGCCAGGGGACGAGGAATCGCCGGCGATCCGTGGTGAGGGCCCAGTGTTCGGTGATGGTCATGGCGGGCACCAGACC
>JBJKPT010000553.1:0-1411 GCA_046706045.1 Desulfobacterales bacterium | reverse complement strand
CGCATCGCCTGGCCGGCCGATAGATCACCGAGCCGCGGTCCTGCCGGTACGAGCCGATGTGCCGAAAAAGTTTCATGTCCGATCCCGAGTCGGGGAGGGGGCCACGGTTCTTGATTTTTGAATGGACACTCATGTTGTGCCGAAACACAGGAGAAAAATCAACCGTGGTTTTCGCCGGCAGGATTTCGGCCGAGCCCGTTGACCTTGCCTGGAAAGGCGTCCATAATGCATTCCCATCGCCCGGTTCGGGTTCGCTGGCTCCGCCATGAGATCCGTGTTCCCACTCCTGAAAGGAAGCCCTCATTGGAACGATTCGCATCATCGAAACCCGCCGAATCCGCCGACCCCCTCAAGGCCCTTTGCGCCCGGGCGGTGCACTCGAGAAGCATCACCATCACCTCCCATGCCGTGGACGGCCGGACCATCGTCGTCGAAGGCCGCCTCAACGACGAGCGCCTGCGACCGACCTTTTCCATGGCCGGTGACACGCGCGAACCCGGTACCATCCACCACATGGTCGTCCGCATGCGGGTGGAAGGCCCGCCGCTCGTCATTACGTCGGTGGAAATCGAAATGCCCGGCGTGCCTTTCGATGAATGCCGGGAAACGGCGGCAAGCCTTTCGAGCCTCGTCGGCATGCGAATCGCCGGCGGATTTACGAGCGCGCTAAAGAAAAAGATCGGCGGCCCCCGCGGCTGCGCCCACTTGAACGCCCTGGTGCTGAGCATGGCGCCCGCCGCGGTTCAGGGATTCTGGACCCAGACGGCGCGAGTCCCCTTCGATGCCTCCCCTGCCGCCGAGGCCATGGAAACCTACCTCGTCGACACCTGCCGGGTCTGGCGGCGCGACGGCCGGCGGATGCGGGAACTGGAAAAGCGAAAAAACGGAATTGTTGGATCTTGAATGGCGATCGATTGCCGGGACCCAAGCGATGCGCTCCTGCCGACCCATTGGGGCGCCTGGACAAAAGCCGTCGCGCCGTTGAACCGTGAATTGCCTGCGTTCCCACCCTTTCGCGGGGGAACGCCCGCCTCTCCCCGGAAGCGCTTTTCCCCGTCCCGACCAATTTTACATCAGCCACGATACCGGAGATTCCGTTTACGACACGGGTCTCACCAGGGGCACCCTCCGCCCGCCGCCAATCTCAAGTTTTTTCGATGACCGCCGATAACCGGTTCAGACGTATCCAAAACCATAATCCAGTTGGGGTGCCGGCACGTCCGGTGCGTTGCGGTCTTTTTCCGGCGGCCGCCATGCCTTCCGGGAAAGCGGCACGAAAAACAATCCGAACCGTTCAGGAATGGGGAACCGGGTTAAAAACCAAGGTCGCGTGGATCGTTTCGGATCGTCGCGTCTTGCAAACCCAAAAGGTCAGACCATGTCAAAAATACTGATCATCGATGATGAAGAC
>JBJKPT010000552.1:0-2171 GCA_046706045.1 Desulfobacterales bacterium | reverse complement strand
TACGGGTGGAAATACAAGAAAGAGGATGTCCGGCAGTGGCGGATGACACGAAACGGCAGGACGATCGAGCCGGCGTGGAAATCGCTTCCCGGCCCCTTTTCCCTGGCGTACAAAAAGCGCGTCTATTCCCCCAACCGGATCAAGTATCCCCTCAAGCGGGTGGACTGGGATCCCGATGGCGAGCGCAATCCCCAGAACCGCGGCAGGAGCAAGTACAAACGCATCTCCTGGGACGAGGCCACGGATATCCTCGCCAAGGAAATCAAACGGGTTCATAAAGAATACGGCCCCCATGCGATTCTCCTGCAGGGCGACGGCCACGGCGAGTGCAAGACCATCAACACCCCCCATGGCCATGCCGGCGTGCTGCTGGACCAGCTGGGCGGGTTCACCCTCCAGGTGAGGAACCCCGACAGCTGGGAAGGCTGGTACTGGGGCGCGAAGCACGTCTGGGGCCAGGGCGCCCAGGGCATCATGTACCCGGCGGCCAACATCGTGAAAGACACCACCGAGCATGCCGAGATGGTGCTCTTCTGGGGGTGCGATCCGGAAACGACCCCCTGGGGCTTCACCGGGCAATTCGCGAGCCGGCTCTGCTATTTTTGGGCCGAGGTGGGCATCAAACAGGTCTACATCTGCCCGGACTTGAACTACGGGGCGGCGGTGCACGCGGACAAATGGATCCCGGTGCTGCCCAACACCGACGCGGCCCTGCAATTGGCGATCCTCTACATGTGGATCACCGAAGGGACCTACGACAAGGATTACGTCGACACCCACACGGTCGGCTTCGACCAGGTCAAGGCCTACGTTCTGGGCGAAGGGGACGGGGTGGCCAAGACCCCGGAATGGGCCTCGAAGAAGTGTGGGGTCGCGGAGTGGACCATCAAGGCCCTCGCCCGGGAATTCGCCCGGAAGATCACCTCCATCGCCCATTACTTCGGCGGCGGATTCATCCGGGGCGCCTTCTCCCACGAACCCGGGCGGCTGGAGTGCATCCTGCTCGGCATGCAGGGGTTGGGCGGACACGGGGTTCACCAGCATCAGCTCACCTATTTCGGGTTGCCCCGGGCCGAAAACCAGGGCGGCACCTTTTTCTGGAACCCGGAGATCGAGGAGCGCATCTCCGTGCCGGTCATGAGTTCGGTGACGGCCTGGCAGCCGCAGATCATCCCCAAGACCCTGATCCAAAAAGCCATCGAATCCGACGAACCGGTGGTCTTCCACGGCACGGGGGCGCAAAACGCCCTGGTCGTCGATCAATTCAAAAAGTACACGTTTCCGATACCCGGGGAAAAAGGCGGAAGCCGGATCCACATGATCTGGACCGACACCCCCTGCCGGATCACCTGCTGGAACCACGGAAACAAGACGGAAACGGCCCTGCGCAACCCGGCCATCGAGTGCATCGTGGCCCAGCATCCGTGGCTGGAAAACGACTGCCTGTACGCGGACGTCATCCTCCCGTCCAACACCTTCATGGAAGTGGACGACATCCTCACCAACATCCGCCAGGGCACCATGCAGCCGAACATCATGATCGCGGACAAGGCGATCGAGCCCATCGGGGAGTCGAAGAGCGATTTCGAAGTCGTCGTGGAGGTGGGCAAGAAACTGAACCTGGAAGAAAAACTCACCGAGGGCAAGACGATCTTCGACCTGCAGAAAAAAATCTGGGAATACATGGGCGGCGAGAAACTCGTCACCTGGGAACAGCTCCAGGAGAAAAAGTACTGGATCTACAACACGGCTTCGGACTGGGAAGAGGACGCCCCCGGATTCCGCAATTTCTACAACGACCCGGTAAAATTCCCGCTGGCCACGCCGTCCGGCAAGCTGGAGTTCTACTCCGAGGCGCTTGCCAAAGCCTTCCCGGACGACAAGGAGCGGCCGCCGATCCCCAAGTGGATCGAACGCAGCCACAACCACGACGAGCGCCTCTCCAGCCACCGGGCCAAGCAGTTCCCGCTGCTTTTGATGTCCAACCACGGCCGCTGGCGCGTGCACTCGCAGTGCGACGACATCACCTGGACGCGCGAGGCCCCCACCTGCAAGATCCTGGGGCTGGATGGCTACAAGTACGAGCCGGTCTGGATGCACACCTCCGAAGCGGCCAAGCGCGGCATCCGGATGGGCGACATCGTCAAAATTTTTAACGAGCGCGGCATCGT
>JBJKPT010000551.1:0-4460 GCA_046706045.1 Desulfobacterales bacterium | reverse complement strand
CAAATAGAGCGTCTTGTATATATCGTAGATACGATTTTTCGTGATAAACTTCCCAACATGCGCTCGGCCCTTCAATGGCTTCCATTCCGACAAGGCCGTCCGATACTGGGCATACGGAATGTCGGATCCTGGAATACCGTCTTTGAAATAGCCCCTGATCTGTTCAAAGCAAAGCTGAAAATTGATTTCCGACAAAGGGGAAATCTGCTTTCTGAGATCGCTGAGGAGCATGGCGGGATAGACGGCACTGAGCCTTTTGGTGATGCCCAGGTCGGCCGAGGAGATCGTCTCCACCGTCGCCGGATAATGGGTGGGGAATCGGTCGAGAATGGTTTTCGACAGGTCCGCCGCCTTTCGTGACAATCCGTTCCTTCGATACAGGCGTACCAGCAAATAGCCCGTCAACAACCCGCGATCCTTTTGCTGAAGCCTCTTCAGGCCCGCCAGATCCCGAAGCACATAGGCGTCGATGGCCCGCTCCCGCAGGGACTCGTCGATATTCGGAGCCGAAGGCGCGCCGAGCATTTTCCGGGCATGGGCGGCGTAGCCCATCTCCTTTGCGATCAGGGCTTCGGTGGATCTTGCGGCCGGGACCGCCGGTCCGAAATGCTCGGCCACCGCCAAAAACCCCAGAGCCCGGGTGAGAAGCCGGTCCCCGTAACGCAACCGGTCCGGGTAGAGGCTCATGGCCAACAAGGCATATCCCCGGGCCGCGGCAAACAGAAGTCTCCGATCCGGCCCGTGTTCCGCCCAAAGGGCTTCCAGTCCGAGAAGCCCCTGGATGATCGATCGCGGATCGAGCCGATCGAATTCCTTTTGAATCCCCCGGTACCGGTCCATCCATCCGGCGTCCCTCAAGGCCGGAAACGACATCCGGGGCGCCCCTCCGGCGACGAACCCCAGCGTCCGTTGAAGGGCCTGCATCTCTTGATCGAAGGTGATGGGGAGAACGAGAGTCATCGTTTCCACGGGTTTTCCGTTCTTCAGGATCGGCAGTCTGGCCTGCGATGCCGTTTCTTCGGCGTTTCCGATGGCAAGGTGGGCATCCGGATCGACGCCCAACAGCCGGCGGGCGATGGCGACGGTGGCGCCGAAGGCGTTGACAAACCGCCGGTCCGGCCGAATGCGGCAGGTGCTTCGATAGGCGCGGTAAAGATCCAAGGAAGCGTCTTCCGTGCCGGCTGCCGCGATCTTCGCTCCCGGTACGTATACCGAACCTGACGGAATGCGAGGCTCGGGCAATCGATTGCTCCGGGCATTGCCTGAAAACAAGGTCATCACCACGGAGACCGCAAAGAGCATGCGGAGCAACCGCTTGCCTGGGGATTCTCCTCTCCGGCTTTTTGGGCTTCCGAAGGATCGCTTCGATCCGGTTTCGCTTTCCACGACAGGCTGGGCTGGGATCGGCATCGCATTCGTCCTTATCTCTTCATCGATCAACGATCTCAAACTCAAAATGGAAAAAACATGGGGTCACCGATTTATTTTTTCGATCATGGAAAGGATGCTCTCCCTGAAATCATGGTATTGACTCTCCGGAAGATCCCCGGTCAGGATCCACTCAAGCGCGTAATTGAACCCCAGGTAATCGTAGGTGTAAATGCCGTAACGGCTTCTGAGGTGATCGATGCCTTTTCGGCACATGAAAGCAAGACAGACGGGACTTTTATGGCTTCTCAGAACGCATCCGCAGCCCGGGTCGTGGTATTCGCAGGGGGATACGGGATGGGGCCATACGTGATCTTCCGGTCTTCCGAAGCGTTTTTCTCTTTCCTCTCTGAGCCGATCGAAAACCGGATGCTCCAGATCGTAAAAGGAATAGTATTTTCTCTGGCAGCATGCGGCCACGAGCCGATTGCCGTTTTTCATCCTTTCGGCTTTGATGCATTCCGAAACACAGTAGTCCCACAGCGAAAAAAAAGTATTCAGAAGCGTTTCGATTTCCAGGTAACGCTTCAGGTTGCGTTCCATGTCGTTCATGAGTGAAATGAGCCCGTATCGCCGTTTGTTCCGGCACGTTTGCACCCATCCACAAGCGGCCGCCTTGCCGAATTTCCGCCTCGGGTGCCTCGATTCGAATCCTCGGCCGACCTTGCCCTGGCGCGGCATTGCCGACCCGTGTGCCCGCATTCCGGGCGGCCGAACCACCCGGCGCCCCGGGATCGTTTGTCCGGAAAGGGTCTTTCCGATCGGACCGGATTTCCGGCTGCAAGCGCCGATGACGATTTTTCCCTCCACGACCGAGTACCACAAAAGACCCTTTACAGCACGAACAAATAAGGATACCAGTAAATGGAGGCAATTTATGCCAGTGGCACCCCGAGGCAAAATCCCTCTAACTTGTTCAGATCGGCCATGAATTTAAAAATCTACCAAGAACTCAAGAATCGAATCTTGTTTCTGGAATACAAGCCGGCCCAAATCCTCAATGAAAAAAGGCTGGCCAAGGAATTCGGCATCAGCCGGACCCCCCTGCGGGAGGTCCTGAACCGGTTGGAGTGGGATCAACTCGTGCGGGTGTTGCCGCGCACGGGCACCATGGTCACCGAGATTGAATTCCAAAAAATGATGCATACGTATCAGGTCCGATTCGAAATCGAAGAGTTGGTTGGAAAGCTCGCCATGGAGCACATGAACGCGGAACACGTGGCGCAAATCGATATGTTGGGGAAAAAGTGTTCCCGGCTCATCGACCGGAAACTGCCCAAGGAGCTTGTGGCCGTAGACGTCGAATTTCGTAATATATTGTTCGACGCGGCCCTTAATCCGGTGTTGCGCGACATTTCCAATCAATTGTACAATTTCACCCTCCGGCTTTGGTTCATCACCTTGGCGCGCGGAAAATGGTCTGAAGAAGTTCAGGCCATGCATGATGAAATCGTTGCGACCAAAATGGCGTGGAAAAACAACACGCCCCAGACCGTCGGGATTATCCGCAAAGAAACCCTCCAGAGACACTTCGAACGAATCCGTGAAAAATTCCTGGGCGCGCCGCCCGTCCTGTCCGGACAATAGCCATCTGAAGAAAAGTCTTTTCGGCGGAAATGACCGGATTGCCCTTAACGAGCGAACCCGTTTTCGAATTCTCCCGATCTTGCCATCGGTTCAATGAAGGTTTCGACCATGGATGATGAAAAGTGGCGGCTTTTCGGTGCGATCACCCGGGCCTTGCGGCACCGAAACTATCGATTGTTTTTCATCGGCCAGAGCATTTCGCTCATCGGCACCTGGATGCAGCGGATTGCCGTGGCGTGGCTGGTCTACCGGCTCACCCGTTCCGCCTTCATGCTGGGGCTGGTCGGGTTCGCCGGCCAGATCCCGCTCTTTGTTCTTGCGCCGTTTGCCGGTGTGTTGGCGGATCGCTGGAACCGGCACCGAATGCTGCTGTTCACGCAGACGCTCGCCATGGTTCAGGCGTTCGTGTTTTCGTTCCTGGTGTTGTCGCACACGATCCAAATCTGGCAGGTGATCGTCCTGGCCATTGTCCTGGGGGTCATCAACGCCTTTGACGTGCCGACCCGCCAGTCGTTCGTGATCGAGATGGTCGAGGAAAAAAAGGATCTGGGAAACGCCATCGCCCTGAATTCCTCGATGTTCAATCTCGCGCGGCTCATCGGGCCTTCCATCGCCGGGGTGACGATTGCGGCGCTTGGGGAGGGGATCTGCTTCTTTTTAAACGGAATCAGCTTCATGGCGGTGGTCGCCTCCCTGCTCATGATGCGGCTCGCCAAACGACGGAGCGTTCCGCGACGGTCGACGGCTCGCTCCGAGCTGATGGAGGGGTATCGCTACGCCGCCGGATTAGCGCCCATCCGGGCGATCCTCGCGATGCTCGCGCTGATCAGCCTGGTGGGGTTGCCCTATATCGTGCTCATGCCAATATTTGCAAAGGACGTCCTGCACGGCGGCCCCGGGACCCTCGGATTTCTCATGGGATGCGCCGGCATGGGGGCCCTTGCCGGGGCGTTGTATCTGGCCGCCCGAAAGAGTGTGCTCGGGCTCGGCAGGATGATCCCGATCGCCGCATGCTGCCTCGGCGGGGGGCTGATCGTCTTTTCTTTCTCAAGATCCCTGGTTGTTTCGCTGGCCTTGATGGTGCTGGCCGGCTTCGGTCAGATCGTTCACATGGCCTCGGGCAACACCCTGCTGCAAACCCTCGTGGACGACGATAAACGCGGAAGGATCATGAGCCTTTATGCCATGGCCTTCGGCGGGATGATGCCCCTCGGCAGTCTGATGGCCGGGGCCGTGGCCGACTGGATCGGCGCACCGTGGACGGTCTTTTGCGGCGGAACGCTCTGCCTGATCGCCGCCGCCGTGTTTGCCCGGAAGCTCCCGAAATTAAGGGAAATGGTCCATCCGATCTATGTCCGCATGGGCATCGTTCCAGAAATTGCCGAAGGCCTTGCCAGCACCACGGAATTGCCGCCACGGGTTCCGCGGATCCGGTAGCACGGGGT
>JBJKPT010000550.1:0-8838 GCA_046706045.1 Desulfobacterales bacterium | reverse complement strand
AACTGGGGGGTGAAGGTGCTGCGTTACGAAATCCGCAAGATCGAGCCGCCGGCGGAGGTGGTGCGGGCGATGGAGCTGCAGATCACCGCGGAGCGTCAGAAACGGGCACTGATCGCCAAGTCCGAAGGCGAGCGCCAGCAGGCGATCAACGTCGCGGAGGGCGAAAAGCGCTCTCGCGTGCTGGGCGCCGAAGGCGAGGCCGAGGCGATCAACACGGTCGTCAAGGCCCAGGCGGACGCCATCCGGACCATCGCCGCGGCCCTGGGCGAGGAAGGCGGCGACATGGCGATGCGCATGCGGCTCGCCTCCGATCTCATCGCCCAGTACGGCAACCTCGCCAAGGCCTCGACCACCATGATCGTGCCCGCGGAAATGGGCGATCTTTCCCGTTTCCTCGGCACGGCCCTTGCGATCGTCGACAAGAAGGGCGGCAATGGGCAAAAGACGCCGGCGTAGACGGGACCCCTTGTTTCGTTCGGGGAAACCCCGGCCATCGGGGTATCCGACGCCGGATCGCGCAAACCTGACGAGCCGGGGCCGCGGGGGGTCTCCGATGCGTCGCTCTTCCGGTTACGGATACCCGGTGATTTCGCGAATCCGTTCGCAGAGGGGTTTCAGGGTCCGGTACATCCGCCGGAAGACCTCGCGGTAGAGGGCATCGTAGAGGCGGTGGTTGGCCGCGATCGGCTCGAACACGTCGCCGGTGCGGGTCATTTCGCGGATGGCGGTGGCAAAATCCGCATGCAGCCCCAGGCCGACGGCGATGTCGATGGCGGCCCCCAGGCCCGAGGTTTCGTAGAGGTGGGGCCGCGCCGTGGGCAAACCGAAGATGTCGGCGGTGGCCTGCATGGCCTGGCGGCTTTGGCTGCCGCCGCCGGAAACCCGGAGCTGGGTGATGGGAATGCCGGTCCGCTTCTCGATTCTCTCTTTTCCTTCCCGCAGGGCATAGGCCAGGCCTTCGAGGATGGAGCGGTACAGGTGGGCCCGGGTGTGGACGTCGCCGAACCCGATGATGGCGCCCTTGGCCTCGGGGCCCGGCGTCCTGAGCCCCGGCGACCAGTAGGGGAGCAGCACGAGCCCCATGGCGCCGGGGGCGACATCGGCGATGAGCCGGTCGAAGAGCGCCTCGGCGGCCACCCCCTCAACCGAGGCCGTCTCGATTTCCGGATGGCCGAATTCCTCCTTGAACCAGCTGACCATCCAAAATCCCCGGAAAATCTGGACTTCCAGAGAATAGCGGTCCGGCACGGCCGATGGATAGGCCGGCAAGAGCCGGATCGGTTCGACGTAGCGCGAATGGGTGACGTTGATGGTTGCCGTGGTGCCGTAGCTCAGGCATCCCACCGACGGGTCGAGGCTGCCCGAGCCGATCACCTCGCAGGCCTTGTCGGCCGCCGCCGCCACCAGGGGGAGGCCCGCGGGAATGCCCGTCTTTTTTGCCGCGCCGGGATCGATCGCCCCGAGGACCGTGCCGGGCGGATGGAGCCGGGGGAGCCACTCCGGGTCAACGGGAAGCGCCCGCCATTTCCAGTCGCCCGGCCCGGCCCAGCGCTTTTTCTTGTAATCGAAGGGGAGGTACCCCACGCAGCATCCCACGGAATCGACAAAGGAACCGGTGAGCCGGTAGGTCAGGTACCCGGAAAGGAGGAGGTAGCGGCGGGTCCGGGCCCAGATTTCCGGTTCATGGGTGCGGATCCAGTTGGCCTCGGCCTCGGACTGAAAATAGGCGATGGTCGACTCCAGGCGGGCGAGTTTGAAGAGCGCGCCCCACCAACCGCCGCTGGGGGGGATATCCGCGGCCTTTCGCTGGTCGAGCCAAAGGATCGCCGGCCGAAGGGGAAGGCCATGGCGATCCAGGTTGATCACCGTGGCCCGCTGGGTGGTGACGGCGACCCCGGCGATGCGCTCGGACAGACCGGGGTGATCGGCCCAGAGACCCAGGCAGGCGGTGCACAGGGCCTGCCAGAACACCTCCGGATCCTGCTCGGCCCAGCCGGGTTTCCTGGAAAAATAGGGCTGGAAGACCTCTTTACGGCCGGCGACCAGGTTGCCGCGAAGATCGAATACCAGGGCCTTGAGGCTCTGGGTGCCGTTGTCGATGGCGAGCAATAGATCGCGTTCGGTCATGGGCGGTGCCGGCTCCTTTCTCGGCGATTATCGGAATCTTCCCTGCGTTCTCCTCCCCGGATACGAACCGTGCGAACGATGGACGATTCGTGCCCGGCGTCAACCCGGGACCTCGTCGTCCGGACAGGCGGGAGGCGGGGCATTCCCAGGTTCTTCAAGGCCCAGGGTGGCGCCGGGATTCATGATGCCGTGGGGATCGAAATGCCGTTTCAGGGCGCGCATCGCCGCCATCACCGGCCCGCCGAGGTGCGTTTCCATCCACGGGGCCAGCATGCGGCCCACGCCGTGGTGGTGGCTCAAGGATCCGCCGTTTTCGACGATGGCGGCCACGATGCCGCGGTGAAACCGGCGGAATGCGCCGAGGTCCTGAAACCGGCCGATGAAAATGAAGTAGAGGTTCGTTCCCTGGGCATAAAAATGGGAGCTGTGGGTCATGCACACCGTATGGGGTCGCGCCTTGATGAATCGCCGGACCCCGGCGTGCAGCCGGTGGATGTCGGCCCAGGTGACGGCGGTTTCCAGGGTGTCGATATAGATCCCGTAGTCATTCAAATCCTCCCTCAGGTACGGGTCCCGGAAACGGCCGTGTTCCCAGCGCCGGGTGGGAACCCCGGTGAGGGAGACGGCCCGGCGGCGCCGGCAGACGCGGCGGACCCGCCGGGCCACGAGCCGGGAAAAACCCTTTTCGCCGGCCGTGTGCCCGATGCACAGGCACCGGGATTCCCGGGGCAGCCCGCGAAAACGCAGGATGCGGTCGATCGCCGGGTGGTCCACGCCGTAAAGGGCCATGGCCACCTCGGTCTCTTCGGGGTCCGAGATCCGGAACACGGCGGGCATCCCGAATTCGCCCTGGGAGATCTCCCGGGCCGCGGAGACGGCCGATTCCCAGTCCGGAAACATGAAGGCAAAGCGGCGCCGGGTCTCGGGCCGGTGGCGGAACACCTTGAGGGTCGCCGCGACCAGGACCCCGAAGGCGCCCTCGGAGCCGTTGAAGAGGTCACCGATCTTCGGCCCCGTGGCCGTTGCCGGAAAGGGACGGGTCTCCAGGGTGCCGGCCGGGGTGACGACGTCAAGGCCCGCGACCAGGTCGCAGGCATCGCCGTAATAGGACGAGGCCTGCCCCGAGCCGAGGGCCATGATCCAGCCGCCCACCGTGGAGAATTCAAAGGATTGGGGAAAGTGGCCGCACGTGTAGGCGCACCGGGCCTTGAGGCGTGCGGGCGCCCGGTTCAGCGCTTCTTCCAGGGCCGGACCCGGGATGCCGGCCTCGACGGTGATGGTCTGATTGGTTTCGTTGAAATCGAGCACCCGGTTCATGTGGGTCTGCATCACGAGCGCAATCCCGCCGGGCCGGCCCGACACCCCGAGGGTGACCGAACTGCCGCCGCCATAGACGGTCACCGGGATCCGTTCCCGGTGGCAGTAGGCGACCACCTGCTGGACATCGCGCGTGTTCCGGGGATGGACGGCGAGGTCGGTGACCGCAAAGGGCCGGCCGCTTCTCAGGGTCATGGCCTCTTCGGCGGTCTGTCCCGTGGCGTAGCGCACCCGGGAAAAGTCGTCGGCGGCCACGTTTCCGGACCCGACGATGGCCTTCAGGGCCTCCACGTGGCACGGGTCGAGCCGGGGGGGACAATCGATTGCCACGGGCGCCTGCCCCGTGGCCGCCGGGGCGCGAAAGTCCTCGTCGGTCATGGCCAGCCGGTCCTTCAAAAGGGCGTAGAGCCGTCGGCCGGGATGCTTGAAGGCCGCGGGATCCCCCCATTTGAACACCGATCGCCAGGAGCCGGGCCGGGCCGGGGCATCGATCCATGGGGGAACAAACGCGGGCGGAAAGGCGTTCATGGCACCTCGTTTTCATGGGGAAACGGTGAATGGGCGCGGTGCCACAGGCTGCGGTAGGCGATTTCTTCGGCGGCCCAGCGCGCATCGTCCCAGCCCAGGATCCGGCGGCACCGGTGGCGGATTTCATCCAGGTGGGCGGCGCCGCCGTTTGGGCATTGGAGGCCGATCCGGGTCCGGCGCAAGAGCAGATCGTCCAGGTGCCGGACCCATTCGCTTCGGGCCCCGTGGACCAGCTCGGCCCAACAGGTCCGGGTGCCGGGGATGCAGGCGAGGGCGGTCGCATCGGCTTCTGCCACGAGGGTTTCGGCGGCCCGGCCGATCCGGCCGTAGAGGCGGTGCAGGTTCACGGTGTCGCCGAGCCGCCGGGAGCCGGGCCGTGGTTGAAGCCGGTCGTAGACGGGATGGTGCCGGTTCACGCGCCGGCAGCCCGGAAGATAGGCCCTGACGGCGGAAAGGGCGTCCCAGGCCAGGGGCCGGAACGTGGTGAGTTTTCCGCCGGTCACGGTGACCAGGCCCTTGCCGCGCCATACCGCGTGCTCCCGGGATTCGGCGGAGGGAGGCCGCCGGCCGCCCCGGCTCAAAACCGGCCGGATCCCGCAATAGGTGCTGACGATCGAGGTCGAATCGATGTCGCAACCGGGAAACATGTGACGGGCCGCCTCGATCAGGTACGCGATTTCATCCCGCTGGATGCGGGGCTCGGTCGATAGATCCCGGTCGTGGTCGAGATCCGTCGTGCCGACCAGCACCACGGCTTCCCAGGGCACGACGAATACGGAGCGCCGGTCCCGGGGATGGGAAAAGCCGACGCCGCAGTTCCCGGGCAGCGCCTCCCGGGGCAACACCAGGTGGCTTCCCCGCAAGGGCCGCAGGTGAAGGCGGGGATCCGGACTCCGCTGAAAGGTTTCGGCCCATGCCCCGGTGGCGTTGATGACGGCCGGGCACATCAGTTCCCCGCTCTCCCCGGTATCGGTGTCTTTGAGGGCCACGCCGGCCACCCGGCCGGTTGCGTGCCGCAGGATGCGTTCGACGCCGGTGTAGTTGCGGGCCGTGCCGCCGGCGGCGATTCCCTCGGCGATCAACCGGATCACCATCCGGGTGTCGTCGGACTGGGCATCCCGGTACCGGAACACCCCCTCGAGGCCCCGGCGCCGGATCGGCGGAAAATCGGCGCCCATCCGATGGGCCGGGATAAACCGGTGATTGCAGCGCCGGGCCGCGAGATCGTAGAGGCAGAGCCCGATGGTCATTTCCGCCCGCGAAGGGTGCTCCCCCCGGTACACCGGCATGAGAAAATCGATGGGTTCCACCAGGCCCGGGGCGCACCGCAGCAGGTGCTCCCGCTCGCGGACCGAGGTCAGCATGACCCGCAATTGACCCTGTTTCAGGTACCGCAGGCCGCCGTGGACAAGCTTGGACGACCGGCTCGAGGTTCCCCAGGCAAAGTCCCGGCGTTCGCAGAGAAGGACCCGAAGGCCCATTCGGACGGCTTCCCGAAACACGCCGGCGCCGGTGATGCCGCCGCCGATGACCACCAGGTCGTAGGATTCGCCGAGATCAGGGAGCGCCATCGACGGCTCCTCTCCCGGTCGTTTCCGGTGCGGTCTCGATGCTTTTCCAGATGGCGAGGCTTTCCTCCATGGCCGCACGAACGGTGCGTGCGACCGCTTCCGGGCCGGTATCGACGGCGGCCGCGAGGGCCTGGTAAAACCGGCGGGACGCCTTCCGGGCCAGGGCATGGCCGAAGTACCGGGTGCACAGGCGGCCGTAAACATTGCCGAAGTCGTTTAAAAGCAGCGGGTAGATCCGGTTTCCCGATGCCGCGGCGATCCCGACCTGGAGCCGCCAGTCAAACTCGGCCAGATCCGGGGCGGGCGCATCGGCGGCCGGGGCCGCGGCCAGGATGGCGCGGATGGCATCGGGCCGGCGGGCCGCGGCGCGGCGGGCCGTGTCGGGCAAAGAAGCGGTTCGGAATTCGAGGAGGTGGCAGACGAAATCCGCCGGCAGGTACCCGTCGTGATCGGCCAGGGTTTTCAAGATGCCCAGCCCTCCGGTTTCCCAGAAATTCAAGACGATGGTGGGTTTGCCGTGTTGGATATGGACCCAGCCGTCGCGTGAGAGGCGTTGGAGGGCTTCCCGCAGGGTCGGCCGGGTGATCCCCAGTTCGGCGGCCAGCCGACGCTCGGCGGGAAGCGCCGTTCCGGGCGCGTAGCGGTCTTCGAGAATCGCCGTGATCAGGCTGGTTTCGGCATGGAGCGCCGGGCGCAGGATCGGTCGTGCGGAGCTGGATGGCATGAGGGGCTCCTGAAATCGGGGGCGGCATTGCCCGTCGTCGTTATCTGGTAAGAGGTCATACCAGTTTATTTTGCCATAGTCAATTATGGATTTTATTGAGCCGTCCGAGAAATAACCCCGGACGGGCACGTGAGCTGGTTCGGGGTTTCGCGCATTCGGGAAGACCCGCCCCCCGGAAAAAGAGAATTCATGGTCTTTTTCATGCCCCGATGGCAACTCGCGACGATGATTCAAGGCGTTATGCGTTGAATGCCGTCTTCGTTGCCGCTTTTCCGGCGCTTTACAGCGAAACCGCTCTTGGGGTATGGCTAATGGTGGGTACGCATCGCAAGGACCCCGTCAAACACGATTGCTTCCGGAAGCCCTAGGGTTCACGGAGAAGCGGACCGTTGGATAGCGGTGATTTTTACGTGCCGTTCCCGTGAAGGTGCGGCCGAACCCACGACCGGCACCGCCGCAGAAGATGTTTTCTGTTTTCCACGGCGGCTGGCGGCGTTTATCGTCTCGGAGGAAGCATGCAGAACCTGCTCGTTACCGGCGGATGCGGATTCATCGGTGCCAACTTCATCCATTTTCTGCTGGGTGAAAGTGATTTCCGGGGCCGGGTCATCAATGTCGACGCCCTGACGTATGCCGGAAATCGCGACAACGTCGACGGCATTGCCAGAACCCATCCGGACCGGTACGTGTTCGAAAAGGCGGATATCGGCGACGCCGCGGCCGTGGCCCGGATCTTTGATCGCTACGAGGTGGACGCCGTGTGCCATTTCGCCGCGGAATCCCACGTGGACCGCTCGATCGCCGGGCCCGCACCCTTTATCGCAACCAACATCCACGGCACCTTCACCCTGCTGGAGACCGCCCGGCAGCGAAAAGGCCGGATTGCCCGGTTTCACCACATCTCCACGGACGAGGTCTACGGCAGCCTCGGGCCCCGGGAGCCGGCCTTTACCGAGCAGACCCCGTACCGGCCCAACAGCCCTTATGCCGCATCCAAGGCCGCATCGGATCACCTGGTACGGGCCTATGCCCGGACGTACGGGCTCGACGTCACCATTTCCAACTGTTCCAACAATTACGGGCCGTATCAGCATCCGGAAAAGCTCATTCCCCTGATGATCCACAACGCCTTGCGCGGGGGGCCACTGCCGGTTTACGGTGACGGCAAGAACGTGCGCGACTGGCTCTACGTCGCCGATCACTGCCGGGCCGTGTGGCGGATTTTGACCGCCGGCCGCTCCGGCGAGACTTACAACATCGGCGGGGGCTGCGAGATGAACAACCTCGAGGTGGTCGAGACGATCTGCGATCTCCTGGAAGAAATGATGCCCGACCCGGCTCGGCCGCCCTGCCGGGAGCGCATCGCCTTTGTCCAGGACCGTCCCGGCCACGACCGGCGCTATGCCGTCGACTTCACCAGGATCCGGGATCGCCTCGGATGGGAACCGGTCGAGGACTTCGCATCGGGTTTGAAAAAGACGATCCGGTGGTACCTGGACCATGAGGTCTGGGTGGAGCGGATCCGATCCGGCGAATATCGGCGATGGGTGGCACGCCAGTACGACGAGCGGCCTCCGGCCCCGTCCACGAACACTGAACCTTGAGCCCTGAATTTTGAATATGGAACCCAAAGACAGACTGGTATTCCCGCTGGATGTCGCGACCGCCGAGGAGGCGATGGGGCTTGTCGATCGCCTGGAGGGTCGGGTCGGGGTCTTTAAAATCGGCATGGAGCTTTTTTATGCGGCCGGGCCGGAGATCGTGCGGTCCCTCCGCCAAAAAAGCAATGCCCGCATCTTCCTCGACCTCAAACTCCACGACATTCCGGAAACGGTCGGCCGGGCCATGCGCGCCGTGGTGCGGCTGGGGGCGGATTTTGTCACGGTGCACTGCGGCGAGACCACGCGCATGCTGGAAGCCGCGGTTGCCGCCGCCGGAGGCAAGGCCGGCGTCCTCTGCGTCACGGTGCTCACCAGTGTCGGCGGTGCCGACCTCGCCACGGCCGGATTCCGGATGACCTACGCCGAAGATGTTCTCCGGCTCGTGATGAAGCGGGCGGAAATGGCGGCCGCCGCCGGTTGTGCCGGGGTCGTTTGTTCAGGAAGGGAAGTGGGACGGATCAAGGCGCGGTTCGGTGGCCGGCTGCGAACGTTTACCCCCGGCATCCGGCCGGCCTGGTCGATGCCGGGAGGCGATGACCAGTGCCGCACCGTCACGCCGGCCGCGGCCGTGGCCGCCGGGGCCGATTACCTGGTCATCGGCCGGCCGATCCGCGACGCCGATGATCCGGCCGCCGCGGCCGAGCGGATCGCGGCCGAAATCGGCGACGCGGAGGCAACGCAGAGGCAGCGCGGCACTGGCAGACTGCCGGAAAACGGCGCATGATGCCTTGTTCGGGCGCCCTTGGCCCGCGGCCCGATGTTTGGTTCTATCGGGATCGGGATTTTTCGTTTCGATACCGATACCGATCCCGATACCGATTTGGATGATTCGAACGGGGGGAAAAGCCCAGTCCCGGACTTCGGCGATTGCCGGGGCGAGGCCCGGCATCACATCCGGCAGGTCCGGATG
>JBJKPT010000549.1:0-2860 GCA_046706045.1 Desulfobacterales bacterium | reverse complement strand
CCGACGGCAAGGCATGCGGGCCGCGGGGCCCGGCCGACGACGACCAGGGCGTCAAGATCGGCAAACCGCAGGCACAGGGCCGACCGGCCGCCGGCGTGGCTCTCGGCGTACTGGTCGTGATAGGGGGACTTGAAGCCGCAGACGGTCTTGCTCATCAGCGGAAAATACCCGGTCAACGGCCCGATGGCGAAAACGATCGGCTGGGCCGGGTCGTCCCACGGCCGGTCCACCTGCCCGTAGCGCATGAACAAGTGGGCCGCGAGCCCGCTGCCGCCGGCCACGGTGTCGCGGCCCTCCACGGCCTCGACCCGGCCCCGGCCGGTCGCAAGATCCGCGATGAGTACCCGAAAGTGGTCCCGGATCATGGGGTGGCCTCCTGTTTTTTCGAACGGGGCCCGGTCGGGGGTCCGTCCGCGGAGGATCCGGTCGCGGCCATTTCCAGGCAGTCATGGGGGCAAAACGGCACGCACCGGCCGCAATGGATGCACACGAAGGGTTCGCCGTCGGGATTCAGGTAGATCGCATCCACCGGGCAGGCGGCGGCGCAGGCCCCGCAACGGATGCAAAGGTTTTTTTTTACGATGACCCCGCCGCCGGCGCGCTGGGAATAGGCCCCGGTCGGGCAGGCTTCGGCGCAGGGCGCCGGATCGCAGGCCAGGCAATGCAGGGGCTCGAATCCGGTGGAGAGCCCTCCGGAGGACCGGATGCGGATGCCGGCCGTGTTCCAGGAGAGTTGCTTGTGCACCTGGCGCGCACATGCCAGGGAACAGGCATGGCATCCGATGCAGCGCTCCATGCGGGGTGCGGTGAGAATTTTCATCGGTCGTTCCCGGTCAAGCGGTTGGATGTTGCCATCCGGCCGCCAACAGTTGGCAGCCGGCAGTCGGCGGGCAACGGCAAATACAAGTCGTCCGTTTGCAGTCTGCAGTCCACTGCAAATCAAAGCCTTCAGTCAGCGGTCAACTGCGAATATTTCAACCGCCTGTCATCTGCCGATTTCTCACTTCCGCCCATCAACACCTCTTCCCGCCTTGTTCCTTTTTCCCGCTAACTTTTTTCTACTGAACTCTGTTTATTTCTGCCGACTGCCGACTGTTGACTGCCGACTTCTTTTCTCCTTCCCGCCGTTCTTTTGCAAGTGTTTTGCAGAAGATCGCCTTCCCGTCGTCCGGACCGTAATAGTCCGGGAGCACGGAGACCAGCTCATGGCCGGTGCGCTCGAAAAAGGTGTGGACACCGGCATATTGGGCCTTCTGGGCGGTTTCCACGTAGATGCGCGTGCCGCCGGCGGTGCGGATGCGCCGTTCGGTTTCGGCCACGAGGCGGTGGCCGAGCCCCCGGCCTTGGAAATCCGGGTGAATGGCGATCCAGTGGAGGGCGTATGCGCTGCGGGTACCGGCAATGGGGCCGTAGCAGAGATAGCCGGCCATGCGGCCGTAGTGTTCGGCGAGAAGAAACCGGTAGCCGCTTTCCGGCCCCTTGGAGAGCCCGTCGGCGACGTGTTCCACGGCCGCCTCGACAGCTTCCGGGGAGAAAAAACCGGTGAGCCGGACGAGCCGCCGGACCCGTTCGATATCCTGGGCTACGATCGTCTCGCGCAACGCCACGCCGTGGAGCCGATGGTTGACGGAGGGCCGGTGGCCGTTCGGACTGGCGCTGGCCTCGGCAAGGCCCAAAAAGAAATGCCGGGCGTTCGTACCGAGGGTTCGGGTCCGGTACCCGCCTTCCTGGACCACCACCGTGGGCAGCTTCATGTCGCCGATCATGCGGCCGTTGGCCTCGAAGTCCTTGGCGGTGAGCATCCAGGTGCCGGTGGGGTCGCGTTTGGCGGTGTCGAGCCCGAACGCCACCACCAGAAAGTGCGGTTTGAACTGCTCGATTCTCAGAATGGCCTTGGCAAGCGCTTTGCGATGGTGCTCGCCGTCCACGGTTTCCGGCAGGGGCAGGTTCATGTTGAACCCTTCGCCGTCTTCCTCGCCGCGTTCCTCTTCGAACCCGGCAAAGTAGGGATAGGCGAATTTGGGATGCCCGTGAATGGAGACGGTGAGCACATCGGCACGCCGGTAGAAGATGTCCTGCTGGCCGTTGCCGTGGTGGTAGTCGATGTCGAGGATCGCCACCTTGCCGTAGGCCGACAGGTATTGGGCCGCGATGGCGTTGTTGTTGAAATAGCAAAACCCTCCGAAGGATCCACGCTCGGCGTGGTGACCGGGGGGGCGCACCAGGGCATAGGCGATCCTGCGGCCGGCCAGGATCTCCGATGCGGCGGTCAGGGCACAGTCCACAGCCCGGCGGGCGGCGGTGTAGGCGTCCCGGTTGATCGGCGTGAAGGTGTCGATGCAGTAATAGCCGGAGAGCACCGAGGTCTCTTTGGGCGGCCGGGTCTTGTTGCGGATGGGAAAGACGTACGGATAAAGGGACTTTCCTTCCGGGATGCGTTCCGAGGTCCGGCGCAGGAAGTTGATGAGGGCCGCATCGTGGACCCCGGCGAGATGTTTCTCGGGAAACGGCTGGGGCTTGATCCGGGCGAACAGGCCGGTTTTTTCGATTTCGGCGAGGATGCTTGCCACCCGCACCGGGGATTCCACGTACCCGCGTTCGTGCACGTGGTGGATTTCGTGGCGATCGTTTACCACCAGGGCGATCTGTTCGGCGACGGCTCTGGCCGCCACCGTGGTTTTGGCCGTTTCGGGTTTGAAGTAACGGAATTCCCGGAGCTTGACCGGGTCGTCCTGAAACGACGCGATCACCATTTCGACGTAAGCCGGGGGGCAATACGCGGCGTATTTGCGCTCCAGGATGGCACGGACCACCTTCCGGGCAAAGGCTTCCGACAAGGGTCGCGGGCGGTCCAGGCCGT
>JBJKPT010000548.1:0-4610 GCA_046706045.1 Desulfobacterales bacterium | reverse complement strand
GGACCTGGAACCATTTTTCGAACACGTTGACCGTGAACCGGTTGCCGTTGCTCAGGGTGTAGGGGGTCGTGTTCAACCAGCTGATGATGCTCTCGCTCTTGTCGTAGCCGGTCCCGGGATTGCGCAACTCGCCGAAGGCGTAGCGCACCCCGGATTCGGCCATCATCCGCGCCTGCCTTGCGCTATCGCTTTCGGAGGAGCCGACGATGGCGGTGTTGTAAATGGCGACCATGGCCGATCCGACGATGCTGAAGAGAACGATCAAGACGATGAGGTAAAAAAGAAGCGTACCGCGGGGGTCGTCCCAACGGCCCATGCCGTCATCTCTCTGGCGCGTTTGATTTTCCGCCGTCATCGCTTCACCCGATCGGACATCGCTTTCAGGCGCCCCCGTCTTGCGCTTCTCCGGCATTGCCGATCCCTCGCGGACACGGTCAAGGCCATGGAATCACGGTGCGCGGATAAATCCACGTTTCAAGGACCGGTGCGTTGTCCGACAGCGTTATCCCCACGTCGATGTCGGCGATGTCGCTGGATCCGTTGCCGTCCATGTCGGCCGTGGATGCCCGCAGCTTGAATGCCTTGACCGAATCCAGAAGCAAATGATCGGTGCCCCCGACGTTCAGATAAATCTGTTGGGCCGCACTGTCGTAGCGGATCTCGCGGGTGCCCCGAAGATCCTTGTCGCTGGAAGTATATTGGATGGAGGTATCGGTGACAATGGATTTCACGACATCCATGGTACCGAGTTCCTTGCCGATTCGCTGAAAGGCGATCCGGGCCGCCAGGGCGCTTTCGCCGGCATCCTTCGAAGAAAAATAGCTGTTCAGCCCCGTCACGACGAACAACCCCACCGTGACCGTCAGGATGCCGACCAGAACCAGGGTGGCGATGATCTCGATCAATGTGAACCCGTCGTGTGCCATTTTCTCCATGAATCAATACGATACCGGTGCGTCCGTCGGGTTCCGGCTTTGGGTCAAAACCGTGGTCAGGGACTGCCCGTTTCCGGTGACGGTCACCTTGAGGTTGTCCGTGGTGCCCGCCGGGGTGGTTTCCACGCCGTCGGTCGTGAAATCGATGTATTGCATCGCGACCGCGACATCGGTCGTCGCGTACGCGGTCCCCTTGATGGCCGCCAGGGCGTTTTCCGGCGCGCCGTTAACCTGCCGCACATAATCGGAAATGATTTTTTCCATGACCCCGTCGCGTTCCAGGCCGATCCGTTCCCGGTTGATCGGTGTGGCGCTGTCCGAGAGCGCGGTCCCCATGACCTGCACAAACAGGGTGGTCAAGATCGAAACGATGACAATGGCCACCACCATCTCGATCAGCGTAAATCCGCCGTGGGCCGGACGGAGGTTCTGGGGCGCGGTTGGCATCATTGGACGTACCCGGTTTCCGGATAGATGCGCAGGGTTTTCCCCCCCACGGCGATGCTCTGGTTCGTGATGAGCGGTGCGTTGTTGGTGGTGCTCCGATAGGCGGTGTAGGGCCGGCCGTAGGAATCGAAAAAGTAGGTGAAGTCGCCGGTACCGGAGATATTGACGGTGGTGGCGCCCGCTCCGGGAAAATACCGGCGATGGGTCGAGATGTCCGGATTGGTGCCCGAAAACATCCAGTAGTGCCCGCCGCTGTTCTCGATGCCGAAAATCGATGCGTTCTGCATGGCGGCGAGCTGTGCGTAGCGAATGTCCTCCTTCAGGGTGTCGGTCGACACCAGGCTCTCGTACTGGGAAACGTCGGACACATGGCTTATCAGAACGGTCGTGATGATGCCCAAAATGAGAAGCACCGCGATGATCTCGATAAGGGTGGCGCCGCAGGGGTCGCGCCAGACGGCCCGGGCGCTTTTGCCGATCTCGTTCGGCGCGGGATACCACGGCGGCAATCGTTTGCCTGCTCCGTTTTTCCCGGTTAATGAAAAGCGGCCTTTTGGAATCGACGCTTCCGCGAGGAACACGTCCTGCTTTAACCACCGACGCCCTTGCCGACGAGGGAGCCCATGTTGAACCGCCGCACCGGTTTTGCCCTTCCCCTGAGCCGCGCCACCCGCATCGAAGCCGCAAAGGGCATCACGGCCGCCCTGTTGCTCTTTTTCCTCCTCGTCATCATCTACTGGCCCAGTTTCCACGGGAAATGGGTCCTCGACGATTTCGACAACATCCGGGACAACACGAGCCTCCATGTCCATGCCCTCACCTGGTCCGCGCTGGAACCGGCGCTCTCCGGCCCCCTCAACAAGGGGATCCATCTCCACCGGCCGGTCGCCTATTTCAGCCTGGCGCTGAATTACTATTTCGGCCGGAACGACCCCTTCGGCTACCATGTCGTCAACTTCGCCATCCACTTTACCGCAGCGTTAACGTTGTTTCTACTGTTTTATGGCATCCTGAAGCTTCCGGTATGCCGGGGCCGCTACGAGTCCATCGCCTACCCGACCGCATTGATGGCCGCCGCCCTCTGGGCGGTAAACCCGGTCCACGTGACCGCCGTCACCTACATCGTGCAACGGATGGCAAGCCTTGCCGGGATGTTCACCGCCATCGCACTCCTGTGTTACATGCACGGCCGAAACGCCTCCCGGCGCCCCAAACGCATCCTTTTTTTCACATTGACCGCGGTATCCGGCCTGCTCGCCCTGGGCAGCAAGGAAAACGCCGCCATGCTGCCGGCCAGCCTCTTTTTTTTCGAACTGTTTCTGTTCACGCGATCCCCTCGCGCTTCCCGGAAAATGATCGGGTTCGGATTGGCGGCCTTCGCCCTGATCGGGCTGATTTCGCTTGGCTTCGTTCATTGGGACACCATTTTAAACGGCTACCGGGATCGCCCCTTCAGTCTCGGCGAACGCCTTCTGACCGAATCCCGAATCTTTTTTTTATACCTCGGATGGCTGCTGTTTCCAACCGGCAGCCGGCTGGCGCTCTTGCACGATATCCGGATCTCCACCTCGCTGGTCCACCCCTGGACCACCTTGCCGGCCGTCGTCCTGGTGCTTCTGACCCCCGTGGCCTGCCTGGTTTTCCGGAAGCGATGGCCGCTGGCGGCCTTTGCCGTTTTGTTTTTCTGGTTGAACCACCTCATCGAGGGATCGGTCATTCCCATCGAGCTGATTTTCGAACACCGCAACTACCTGCCATCGATCTTTCTGTTTTTGCCGATCGCCATCGGCATCATGCGGTTTCTCGATTATTTTTCCTATCGGCCCCTGCTCCAATGGCTGGGGGCGATCGCCTTTGCCACGGTGCTCGCGGCCAACGGCCACACGACCTACCTGAGAAACGAGCTGTTCACCGACCCGGCCCTTCTTTGGCTCGACAACGTGAACGCGTACCCAAATCTGCTCCGGCCCCATCACAACCTCGGCAACTGCTACATGGCCATGGGACTTGAAAAAGAAGCCCTGGCCGCCTACACCGCGGCCCTGCACGCATCGTCCCCGTCCATGCGGGCACCGCAGTTGATCACCCACTACAATTTCGGCATCTATTACCAGGAGCGGGGTACGCCGGAAACCGCGCGCCCCTATTTCCTGACGATATTGAAGTATTCCCGGAACTACACCCCGGCATTGCTGCACCTTGCCGAACTGGACCTTCTATCCGGTGATCTCCATGCCGCCCGATCCCGGCTGGCGCAGATCTTCTCCATCAAGAAGGATTCACCCGAGGCCCGCATCGTTTACGGGTACCTGATGCTGAGACGGGGCAAACTCGAAGAAGCCATCCGTCTCGGCTATCGCGTGCTGAATGCCGCGCACCCGTCGGCCATGGCGCTCCAGCTGCTGGGCGATGCGTATTACCGGATCGGCAATTACCCCAAAGCCGGCTATTTCTACGGCCGCCTGCAGTCCCTCAGCCCCCAGGACCCGGTCAATTTCCTGGCCCTGGCCGCGACGGAAACCAAGACCGGAAAGCTTGAAACCGCCCGAAAACGGCTCCGGGAAGTGCTCGCCATCTATGGCGATCTTTCCTTTGATGCCATTTTAAAACGTTATGGCGAACGCCGTTTTCAATATCGATTTCCACAGATCGAGGATCTGAAGGATGACCATCGGCGGCTGCTCTGCGAGGACTCGGGATGAGATGATTCCGGGTTCACGGTGCAAGATCAATGTCGTTAACTTAAGGAGATGGATTCTTGGAAAATTTTTTCACTATCGAAATCGGGATCGCTATCGAAATCGAAAATAAGTGCAATACCAGCATGTTCGATCCCGATTTCGATAGCGATTTCGATCCTGAAAGAGACATCTCAGAAACAATTAAGGCTTAAGTGAACGACATTGGGTTCCAGGCGAAGGGAAAAGCGGGCGGGGGAAAAAACGCGAGGGCGCGGTCTCTGGCGGATTGGCATCCTTGACCGGCCCTCGCGTAGCTCATTGCATCCACATCGGGTATGGCACTTGCCTCGGCCGCCGATTGGATTACTTCAGTTTTTCCATCGTTTCCTTGTCGAGCCAGCCGTTGACCTTGAGGCCGTTTTTCTTCTGGAAGGCCTTGATCGCGGCACGGGTATGTTTGCCCATGATCCCGTCGGCCTTGATCATCGCGCCGTCTTTGATGAGCGCTTCCTGTGCCGCCTTCACTTCTTCCTTGGACATCCTCTTG
>JBJKPT010000547.1:0-2583 GCA_046706045.1 Desulfobacterales bacterium | reverse complement strand
TCCGATCTCATCCATGTTACGGATTGTCTGAATCCGCGGATTCGACGGGACAGCGCGGAACAACTCCGTCTCTGGGCCTTCCGACACCGGTTGCCTTACGCCGGCCTTCGGTTTTACGTGCGCCAGTATCCCCTGCCGGATATGGCGCCGGCGCGACAGCAGCGGCTTTACGAATTTCTCGGTGCGCTCTTTCAATTGGAATCCGCCGTAAAAGGCCTGCCGGTGCTTGAAGCCCTTGCCTACCTGAAATTTCACAGCCGCATCGAGGCTATGATCGCTGAAAACGACGGGGCCCGGGAAGGTATTGAATGGCTCGTTGCGCTGGCCGCTGAAACCGGTGGTACCGTCCTGGACTTTCTGACCATGGTCAGCCTTCAATCCGATACCGATCTCCATGATCCACGGGCCGAACGGGTCTCGCTCATGACCCTTCATGCGGCAAAGGGCCTGGAGTTTCCGGTGGTTTTCATCGCCGGGTGCGAAGACGGCCTGATCCCGTTTCAACCACCCGGCGGTGAACCCGCCGATCCGGACGAGGAGCGGCGGCTGTTCTTTGTCGCCTTGACCCGTGCCCGGGAAAAACTGTATCTTTGCCGGGCCGCCCGGCGCCGGATTTACGGAATCACCCGGGAGTTTCCCGTGTCGCCATTTATAAACGACATCGCGGCCCGGTTAAGGGACCACCGTGCTCCGGAACGCCGGAACCAGGGCGCGATCAAACCTCAACAACAACTTTCATTGTTTTAGGGGATCAATGGAAGCGGACCGCCATCGGACCATGAAGGAAACCCTTGTTCGTAAAATTGCCCTGGCCAATGGGCTCACCCTGGAACTCGTGGATGCTTCCCGCAAGGTGGCATCCGATCGGTACCGGGTCGAATTGATCGAACGGATCCACGTTCCGGTGGATACGGATCTCTTTACCGAAAAAGATGCGATCGACGTCGGCGCCCTGCGCGCTACGCTGGGTGTCGCCGTGGTCTTTGAAAAGCGCACGGAACGCAATTTCATCGATGAAAATAAAAAAGATGCCGTCTTCGACGCCCTGGTCGAGGCCTCGGTGACCGATACGGTTCGCTATTACGCCCATCCGGATTTTGCCCGGAAATTTTTGATGAAAACGTATAGGGACGCCCTTCGCCGCCGCCGCTGGTAAATTGAGCGCTTGTTAACGATGAACACCGTCATCCCTTTCCATCCCCGGGATCACGTCCTCAATCGGGCCCGCGACGTGATGGAAGACATGGACCGGTTTATGGAAGATCCCGACGAGGCGGTGACGGTGCTTCTAAAAGCCCTGAATCCCGCCGATGCCGAGATGACGGGAAAAATTATTCTCTTGTTGGGCGGGGTGGCACCGGACCGGGTGGCATGGCCTCTTTACGGGGTCATGACCGATTCGAGCACGACCGAGGAAATCCGGCTCCAGGCCGCCGTTCAACTCTGTGTCACCGCCGGCCGGCTGGCCGACCCGGCCTCGCTCCGCGATCGACTCCTTGCCGATCTTTTCGACCCGGAGCCGGAGCGCCGGCAGAACGCGGCTCTGGCCTTGGGCTGGGAGGGGAACACGGCAGCTGCCCTGGCGCTGATGGATCTTCTCTACGACGAGGACCCCGATGTCCAACTGACCGCGGTCAGTGCCCTGGCCAATTTGAGAGACGATCGGATTGTGGGGCTGTTTCGGGACCGGTTTAAAAACGGTCCCCTTGAACAGAAAAAGGCGATCTTGTACAACCTCTGGCGATTTTCCGGGAAAAAAAAGGAAGTGGTGGCCTTTTACCGCTCGGTGCTCAATCATCGATTCGCGGAATTGCGAGAGGATGCCCTTCATCTTCTCGGCCTGGTTTGCACCCCCGGGGAACTGGCCGAAATCTGCCCGGTTTTGTTTAATGACCCCGAGCCGGCCATCCGTGCCGAAGCCCTCCGCATGCTCAAGGATTTTTCACCGGCCACAGGCGGCCGGATCATTGACCGGGTCCGGGCCATGGTGAACGATCCGGTGGAAGATGTCCGACGGGCGGCTGCAGCCGTGTTGGCCGCGTGGAAATTTCCAGCCCCGGCCCGAAATGGCGGGGATTGATTCGTGGGGGAAGCGCTTTTCCGCGCTTTGCTACCGGGAGCAGAAAATCGTTACAGGGGCATCACCAGCACCTTGGCTCCGCGAATCTGCCGGGCCTTGAGCTGCTGCAAGGCGAGGTTTGCCGATTCCAAGGGATAGGTTTCGGTTTGCGGCACGATTTCCATTCGGTCGGCGATCTCGAGAAACGCCGTGACATCGGCACGGGTGACGTTGGCGACGCTTTTGATTTCTTTTTCCATCCAGAGGTGGGTCGGGTAATCGATGGCGGCGAGATGTTCCCGGTCCTCGGCTTCCTTGCGGATGGCGTTGATGACCAGGCGGCCTCCGGGTGTGAGGTTTTCTAGGGCCAAGACCACCGGTCTCCACGCCGGTGTGGTATCGATGATGGCATCGAGCGATTCCGGAGCCCGGTCCAGGGTGTCCCCGGCCCAGGCGGCTCCCAATTTCCGGGCGAAGACCCGTTCGTCAGAATTTCTGGCAAAAACGAACACCCGGGTTGCCGG
>JBJKPT010000546.1:0-3788 GCA_046706045.1 Desulfobacterales bacterium | reverse complement strand
CTTCGGGTGCCCGTTGAAAAATGATGGATTCCGGTTCGGTTCAACGCCGCATCGCTTTCAGGAACGCCGATTCGGGGCCGGAAGACGCCGTTTCCGGACGGCCACCTAACGGTTGGCCTTCCGGTACCCCAACCGATCCGCGGCGATGATCAGTTTGCAGATGTTGGCCGATCCCTCCACCATGGTGTAGGTCGGCACATCCCGGTAAAACCGGGCCACCGGATATTCGGTGGAATAGCCGTAGGCGCCGAGGATACGCATGGCGTACTGGGCGCATTTGACCGCGGTTTCACCGGCGAAGTATTTGGCCTGGGCCACTTCCATGCCGTTGTTCTCCGTGCCCTGGTCCTTTTGCCAGGCTCCTTTATAGACCAGCAAGCGCGCGGCTTCCACTTCGGTCGCCATTTGCGCGATGAGATCCTGGTTCATCTGAAACGCGCCGATGGGCTGGCCGAACTGGCGGCGGTCGTTGCAATACCGCGTGGCGATTTCCAGGCAGGCCTGGGCGCAGCCGACCGCCCCGGCGGCCGCCGAAATCCGGGTGTTGTTCAGCGAAGCGAACACGATGGCCGCACCGTCGCCGGGCTTTCCCAAGAGGTTTTCCTTGGGCACCCGGGTGTTGTCGAAAAAGATCTCCCCGGTGGGGGAGGAGTGGGAGCCGAGCTTGGCGATATCCGTGGTCTTCACGCCGTTGGCGGTCTTTGGCTCCACGGCAAACGCCGAGAGGCCCTTGCTCCGCTTGGCGCGGTCCGTGTAGCAGTAGAGCACGATCACATCGGCCTGGTGCGCGTTGGAAATCCAAGTCTTGGATCCGTTGATGACGTAGTGGTCGCCGTGGTCTTCGGCGATGGTCTCGATGCCGAAGACATCCGATCCGGCATTGGGTTCGGTGATGGCGAATCCGCCCAGGTATTCGCCGGCGCATAGCTTGGCCACATACTTCCGCCGGGCCGCCTCGGTGCCGTATTTGTAGATCGGATAGGCGCATCCGATGCCGTTCAAGTTGACCTGGACCCTCAGGGAACTGGAGACCCGGGCGATCTCTTCGGTGATGATGACGGCGGCAAGCCATCCCATTTCCTCCCCGCCATAGGCCTCCGGGATCACGGCTCCGAAAAAACCCAGCGCCCCCATGGGCCGGATCGCTTCATCCACGGGCAGGTAATGGCCGGCATCCCACGCATCGACGAAGGGGGCGATTTTCTTTACGGCGAACTCCCGTACCGCTTTTCGGAGCAGCTCATGTTCTTTGGACAGTTTGAAATCCATGCGAAAATGGTCCTCGGTGGTTGTCGTTTTTAACAATGAAGGCTCAGCCCGCCCTGAAAAAGGCCGCGCAGGCATCCGCGAATTCCTTGGATGCCAGCCGTTCCGAAAAATACCGGATTTCGCTCTCGATGGTCTCGGAGACGGTTTTCATTCGCGATTCCCGAAGCAGGCGCTTGGTCAGGCGCACGGATGCCGGGGGCTGCGTTGCCAACTTCCGCGCCTGCTCAAGCACGTTTTCGTGCAGCTCGTCATCGGGGTAGACATTGTTGACCAGGCCGAACTCCCAGGCCATGTGGGCGGAAATCGGCTCTCCCAACAGAAGCATTTCCGAGGCCCGCAGACGCCCGACGGCCCGGGGAAGCAGGAGGCTGGAGGCGCCTTCCGGGCACAGGCCCAGGTTGACGAAGGGCAGCCGGAAGGTCGCGCGCATCCCGGCATAGACCAGGTCGCAGTGCAGCAGCAGGGTGGTGCCGATGCCCACGGCCGGCCCGTTGACCGCGGCGACAATCGGTTTGGTCGCGGTGCTGATGGTCTTCAGGAAAAGGTGCCCGGGCCGCGGGCGGTCCGGTGGGGAGGGCGTCAGGAAATCGTTCAGGTCGTTTCCGGCGCAAAAGCAGTCGCCGGTCGCGCAGAGCACGATCACGTGGACGGTGTCGTCCCGTTCGGCCGTTTCCAGGCCGCGGACGAGGTCAAGGTACATCTCCTCGGTCAGGGCATTTTTTTTTGCCGGTCGATTGATCGTGATTTCCATGATCTTTCCCTGAACCTCGGTCCGGATCATCGATGCGGCATCGAAGGTGGCCATCTTTTTTTATTCTCCAGACATTTTTTTCGTACTTGTCAGATGCGTTCGAACACGCCGGCGATCCCGAGGCCGCCACCGCCGCAGATGCACTCCAGGCCGTAGCGGCTGCCCCGGCGTTTCATTTCATGGAGCAGGGTCACCAGCACGCGCGTGCCGGTGCAGGCGATGGGGTGGCCGAGGGAGATGCCCGAGCCGTTGACGTTGACGTTGCGGCAATCGTCCGGACCGATGCCCATCTGCTTCAGGTCCGCCAGGACCTGGGCCGCGAAGGCCTCCTGAATTTCAATCAGGTCCATCTGCGCCAGCTCGAGGCCGGCCTGACCCAGGGCCTTATGGACGGCCTTCGGCACGGCCCGGTAGGCGCGCCGGGGGTCGTCGCCGACCAGGGCGACGGCGCGCACCGCCGCAAGGGGCGAAAACCCCAACCGGGCGGCGCGATCCGCGCCCATCATCAACACCGCGGCGGCCCCGTCGTTTTCAGAGCTGCTGTTGCCGGCCGTGCAGACCCCGCCGAGCACGGGGCGCAGCCCGGCCAGTTTCTCCATCGTGGTATCGGCCCGGGGGCTTTCATCCCGGTCGAACACCAGGGCGGCTTTCCCGGGCGTTTCGACTCGGACCGGAGCGATCTCTTCGGCGAATTTTCCATCCGCTGCGGCCCCGCAGGCCTTTTGGTGGCTTGCCAGGGCCCATGCGTCGCAGTCTTCCCGGCGGATCCCTTCTTCTTCGGCCGCGGTCTCCGCCCACGTCATCATCGAGGGCAGCACGCCGTAGCGCGGAAGGGGCTGGGACATGACCCGGCCCCGCTGGATGCGGTCGTAGAAAGGCAGGCCCCAGGCGGCGAGATCGCCGTGACCGCGGGGCATCCCCGGGCCGCCGCCGATGCCCCATTTGATGCGCCCGGGAAGATAGAACTCGGCATTGCTCATGCTTTCCACCCCGCCCGCCACGACGATGTCCGCCTGGCCCGTGGCGATCTGGGCGGCGGCCAGGCGGACCACGTCGAGGCCGGTGCAGCAGCGGCTGTCCAAAGTGGTCCCGGGCACCGCTTCCGGCCAGCCGGCCGTCAAAAGCCCCATGCGCGCAATGTTGACGTATTCGCCGTTTTGATAGGACTGCCCGAAAATCACCTGATCCACGTCGTGCGGGGCCACAGCGCTTCCCTCGATGGCCGCGTTGAGGACCCGCGCGGCCAGATCGTACGCTTCAACGGACTTTAACGCCCCCATGTAGCGACCCACGGCCGTTCGCACGGCACGGACAATGACGACATCCTGCATGAACTTTTTCTCCTTTCAAAAAGCGCCGATCGGCATTTCCACCACTTCGCGGCCCGGGCGCTGGCAGGTCTCGATGCTGGCCAGGGTGTGGGGCAGGGTCGTGTCCACGAAGTACTTCGCCTGGCATACCTTGCCCTGATAAAAATGCTCCCTTCGTCCCTTGCTGCCTTTTGCGGTGCGGGCGATGAGGGCCAGATCCAACAACCGCCAGGCCATGGTCACATCGCCGAAGGCGAGAAGCGCGGGATAGGCGTTCGCCGCCCACAGGAGCGGATCGGCGGTTTTTCGCGCGAGCATTTCCGTCGCCGCCTCCCAGAGCCGCTCCATCACGCCGGCCAAGGCCCGCACCCGGTCGCCCAGCTCTTCGTCCGTCCGGTTTCGTTCGCAGAAGGTCTCGGTTTCCCGTCGAAAGGCACGAAAACAGGCCCCGTCGTGGA
>JBJKPT010000545.1:0-2277 GCA_046706045.1 Desulfobacterales bacterium | reverse complement strand
GCCGTCACCGTGGTGCCCGCATACATTCTTTTCGAGCACCGGATTTCGAAAATTTTCAAGGTGTGGGCACGATTCATCCGCCGCCGCGGCGGCCCCGGAAACCCGGCCCGCCGGAGACGGCTGCGTCTTTTTATCGGGTACCTGCTCGCCGCGGTGTTCCTGCTCGCGCCCGCGGCCACGGCGGTCACCGCCATGCTTCGGATCATGAAAAAACGCCGGATCGACGCCATGGTGTCCCATTTCGCAGAAAACCGGATTTCCGCTAATGATGACCATTGACCGAAAAACCGCCAAAACCATCTCTTCCTCATGAAGGACACACGCAAGCGATGAACGTCTACATCCACGACGTGGCGGCGTTTTTGCCGAATGCGCCCGTTGGAAACGAAGCCATCGAAGCGGTTCTGGGCATGATCCACAACCTGCCGTCACGAACCAAAAAACTCGTTCTGCGAAACAACGGGATCAAGCAGCGCCACTATGCCATCGATCCGGCAACCGGCCGGCTCACCCACACCAACGCCCAGTTGGCCGCCGAGGCCGTCCGGCGATTGCGGCCGCACGAAGCCTTCGCCCTGAATGAAATCGAGTGCCTCTGCTGCGGAACGACCTGCCCGGACCTGCTTTTCCCCGGCCACGCCCTCATGGTCATGGGAGAGCTGGGGCTGTCCCCGTGCGAGGCCGTGTCCACCCACGGCATCTGCCTTTCCGGCATGACCGCGCTGAAATTCGCCTATCTCAGCGTGGCCGCCGGCGCGAGCACCAATGCCGTTGCGACCGGCTCCGAGCTGGCATCCTCTTTCATGCGGGCCGATTTTTTTACCGCCATGGCCGATCCGGAGACCGACCTGGAGAAGACGCCGATCAAGGCCTTTGATGCCGATTTTTTACGCTGGATGCTCTCCGACGGTGCGGGCGCGATCTACTTGTCCAGCCGGCCGCCCCGGGCCCGGACGGCCCTTCGGGTCGAATGGATCGACCAGCTTTGTTTTGCCGGGGAACTGGAGACCTGCATGTACGGTGGGGGCCTGAAGGGCGAAGACGGCCGCATGGCGGGATGGCGCCAGATTGAATCCATCCCAGAGGCCCAGCGGCAATACCTGTTCTCGGTCCGCCAGGACATCAAGCTGCTGGAAAGAGAGATCGTGCCCACCATGGGCCGGACCCTTTCGGCGGTGGCCGCCCGGCGCGGACTTCGGCCCGAGGATGTCGATTGGTACCTGCCCCATTACTCGTCGGCCTATTTCCGGCAGAAATTCTACGACGGTATGAAGGCGGTCGGCTTCGAGATCCCCTTTTCCAAGTGGTTCACCAACCTTCCCGCCAAGGGAAACACGGGCAGCGCCGCCATCTACATCATCCTGGCCGAACTGCTGGAATCGGGAAAACTCACCCCGGGCGAGCGCCTGCTCTGCTTCATCCCCGAAAGCGCGCGTTTTTCCCACTGCTTCATGCTGCTGACGGTGGTTTGACTATCGCTGCTCCCGGCTTCTCAGGATCAGCGAAACCGCCATGGTGACGGCGAAAAAGGCCACGAGCAGGCCCACGTCGCCCATGACCGAGGACACGGTCCCGCCGCGGACAAAAATTTTCATAAACGCTCCGTGAGCCCAGGCCATGGGGGAGAGCCGACTGAGGGTGCGCATGCCCCGGGGCATGGCGAATACCGGCACCATGATCCCCCCCAGGGCCGCGGCGATCACCACCGCCAGCGGACCGATGGTGGTCACCTGTTCGCTGGTGCGGGCCAGGGTGCCGAGGAGCACGCCGAATCCCACGGCCGAAAGGGCGCTGCAGAAAACGACAAGGACCACCGCGGCGATATCGTTTCCCATCACCAGGGCCTCGGTCCCCAGCATCGGCAACAACCACTTGCCCTCCATGACGATCACGGCAAACTGCACGAGGCACACCCCGGCATAGGCGGTCATCTTTCCGGCAAGAAGGGTCGCCGAAGATACGGGCATGGTAGTCAGCCGGGCCAGAATGCCATTCCGGCGTTCCCGGATCAGGGACCCCGCCAGGGGAACGACGATTAAGAACATCCCGAACAGCGCCCAGGCCGGCACGTTTTGCTGAACCGCGGTGGGAAGGTGTCCGAACCCGCCCCTTGCCGCCGAGTGCTGGATCACCGGAAAAAGCGTGGTGTCGGCAAATTGAAGCCGGGACTTCGCCATGGCTTCCGCCACCGGCCGCACGGCCCCCCCCCCCCCCCCCCCCCCCCCCCCCCCCCCCCCCCCCCCCCCCCCCCCCCCCCCCCCCCCCCCCCCCCCCCCC
>JBJKPT010000544.1:0-3270 GCA_046706045.1 Desulfobacterales bacterium | reverse complement strand
CCCCGGTTCCTCATCACCACCGGCTCCTGCATGCCGAAAAAGGGAAGCTGCCGGATGTGGGAAACGGCCGGGGTGAGCGCCGGTGCGGGGCCTTCAAAATCCATTTCCTTTTGTTCCCAGCCCCTTGCAAAGACCCACTCGGCGGGGATTTTCCCCTCGACGACGTGAGTCCTGAAAATCTGACGCGCCTTTTCGGCGTTGACATCGGCATACTTGACCGGTTCTTCCCCCATCCTTTCCACGGTAATCAGGGGTTCCCGGTTGCAGATCCCGGCGCAACCGGAACTGGTGATCAGGATGTCCTTCCTTTGCGAGGCCTTCACTTCCTCATTGAGGGCCGCAAAGACCTTATCGGCTCCCGAAGAGATACCGCACGTCCCCATGTGGACGGTGACGCGAGCCGTGGTCTTCTTGGGCTCCAGCACCATCAGCCGGAGTATTTCGCCCTTTATCCGGTACAAATCCTCTATCATGAGTTTCGGCATGGGAATGCTCCTCATTCGTATTTTTCCAGTATCTCATCGATTTTGGAGGGTTTGACCTGACGGTAGGTATCCCCATCCACGACCATGGTCGGGGCAAGACCGCACGCGCCCAGACACCTCACCGTTTCCAGCGAAAACCGCCGGTCCTCGGTGGTTTCGCCTTCGGCGACATTCAACGCGCCGGAGAGCTTTTCGAGATTCCGTTTGCTGCCCCTGACGTAGCAGGCCGTCCCGAGGCAGCACCGGATGGTGTGTCTTCCCCTGGGGACCATGGTAAAAAAGGAGTAGAACGTGACGACGCCGTATACCTCGCTGAAAGGTATCCCCAGCCCGATGGCCACGCGTCGCTGGATGGACTTTGGAAGGTATCCGATCTGTTCCTGGATTTCCTCGAGAACGGGAATCAACGATCCCTGTTTCGCCCTGTGACGGTCGATGATGGCATCCACGGCCATGAGATCGTCGATCGTGAATTCCTGGTCCTGGTCAGCCCGGTCCGATCGTTGATTTTCAAACACGGCCCATTCCTCCTTTGCTTCCGGTATGAGAACCGCAGAAAAGGCATACCCGCGAGGGGATGACGTCCGTTCCGGGGCCGTTCATCCACAAGGCGCGCACGATCGCGGTTCCGGTCGCCCTCATCGGCCCCGTGGTCCCGGATCCGCCCACAGGAAGGCAAAGCGATCGACTTAAGAATAAATTAACGATGCCATAGGGTTATCCGGAACGGCCCCGGTCGTCGTTCCGGAAACGGAAAACATCGCTACGAAGAAGGAAGGCTGGAAGGCAAGCTTTGCCGCGATGCACGGGTTCGACGGCAAACGCTCCGCCAGCCCTTGTTGCCGACAGCACGCCATACATAAGACAAGAAACATGCCAAATGCCCGCGCGCCGCCAATCGCGAATCGCAGAGGATCGAGGCGGGAAAGGCGAAAATTTTCTTTACAACCTGTAAAAAACGATTTGCCTGGAATTTGTGGATGGGCTCGATCTCATGGCTTGGCCGGAATCTGGGCCATGATGTATTCCGACAGGGCCGTGATCGTCAGGCTCGGGTTGACCCCCAGGTTGGCCGGTACGATGGAGCCGTCGGCCACATAGAGGTTGGGGTAGCCGAACATCTCCCCCTTGAAATTCACGACCCCCTCTTCCGGGAACGCGCCCATGCAGCAGCCGCCGAGGATGTGCGCCGTGGTCAGCGCGTTGAACGCCGCTTCCGGAATTGAACTCAACGGAATGCCGTTCATTTTTCTGGCCAGCCGCTTCGTGACCTCGTTGGCGATGGGGATGTAGGACGGGGCGCGCCGTTGCCCCTGGGGGACGGTCGAGTTCTGGCTTTTGGCGCCCAGGCGCCACCACCGGCGCTTGTAATCCAGGTTCAGGTAATTCTCATCGGTCTGCATCACCAGGACGATGGACGAAGTCGCGGCTTTTCCAAACGGCCAGAGCAGCGATAAAAACCGCAAGGGGTGGCGCAGGACGTTGCCCAGATAACGAACCCCCCGGGGGATTCTCCCGCCGCCGTCGGTCATAAGGGTGCAAAGGTTGAGCAGGACATCGGATCCCTTGTTGTAGCGGACCATTTCGATCTGGGTCGTCGCATCGGGGTAAATGCCCGAGGTGATGGCGACCTGATCGTTCCAGTCGATGTCTTTGTCTCTCGATTTGACGCCGAGAAGCGCCTCGGAATTGGTCCGCACGTAGTGGCCGAGCCGGTCGGATATCGCCGGCAGCAGGCCGCCCTGCTTGCACTTGTTCAGGAGCTTGACCGTGCCGAGAACGCTGGCGCTGAAGACGACGCCCCGGGCCCTGTAAATCTTCTTCGGATGGCGAAAGCCGATGGAGCGCTCGGTCAACACCTCATAGCCGCCGCCGCAAGGCCGGACGCCGGTGACGAACGTTTCGGGGAATATCTTCGCACCGAGGTTTTCCGCGAGATGGAGGTAATTTTTATCCAGCGTGTTCTTCGCCCCCACCGGGCATCCGATCATGCAGGCGCCGCAGAATTTGCAGCCGGTCCGCGCCGGCCCCTTTCCGCCGAAATACGGATCCGGTACGGTTTCGCCCGGCGCGCCGAAGAAAACCCCCACGTCGTTTTTGTGAAACGTGTCTTTCCCGGTGAGCTCGATGCCCACCTCCTGCAGTTTGAGGTCCGCGACCCCGACCCGGGGGCTGGGGTTGGCGCCGAGCATGGTTTTGGCCGTCTCGTACATGGGGCCGAGCCTTTCCTTCCAGCCGTCGCCGCCCCATTCCGGCCGCCGGAACACCTCGTCCGGCGGCACCAGGAGCTGGTTCGCGTAGACCAGGCTGCCCCCGCCCACGCCGCCGCCGTGGAAGACCAGCGCGTGCTTCATCTGGGTGAGCATCTGGTATCCGTAACAGCCGAGGGCCGGAAGCCACAGGTATTTCCGGATGTTCCAGTTGGTCTTGGGAAAGTCCTCCGTCCGCCAGCGCTTGCCCTTTTCCAGGACGGCGACGGTGTACCCTTTCTCGGAGAGCCGCAGCGCGGACACGCTCCCGCCGAAGCCCGAACCGATCACCACAAAGTCATAGTCGAACGAAGCGTCGTGGTTCATGCGTCCCCCCCATGGAACGGTCTCGTGAAACCGGTTGCCGGAAAGCCCCGGGAAACGCGGAAAGCCCCTCGGCGCCGACGGCGGGCTTCCCCCGCCGCCCCTTCCCCCCCCGGTGGAAATCCGGGGAAGGCGCCCTTCACGCGGCGGCCGCCTCCGTTTCCGATCATTCCGTTAATGCCCGAACCGGAAGGGAATGAAAAGGGGAAAAA